>JADGRR010000070.1 GCA_017880745.1 Burkholderiales bacterium | reverse complement strand
CGCGCGGCAGCCCGGAGCCCGCGCCCGGTTTCCCGGAGTCCTGCCTGCACGCCTGCGGAATTTGCCCTTCGCGATGTTTAAAAAAGTCCTCATAGCCAATCGGGGCGAGATAGCGCTGCGCATCCAGCGCGCCTGCCGCGAACTGGGTATCAAGACCGTCATGGTGCATTCCGAAGCCGACAGCGAGGCGAAGTACGTCAAACTCGCCGATGAGTCGGTATGCATTGGCCCGGCGCAATCCTCGGCCAGTTACCTCAACATTCCGGCCATCATCAGCGCGGCGGAGGTGACCGATTCCGAGGCCATCCATCCGGGGTACGGTTTTCTTTCCGAAAACGCCGACTTTGCCGAGCGCGTCGAGAAAAGCGGCTTCGTTTTCATCGGTCCGCGCCCCGAGACCATACGCTTGATGGGTGACAAAATCAGCGCCAAGGCGGCGATGACCAAGGCGGGCGTCCCCTGTGTGCCCGGCGCCGAAGGGGCGTTGCCTGAGCAGAACGACGAAATTGTCAAGATCGCGCGCAAGGTCGGCTATCCGGTGATCATCAAGGCCGCTGGCGGCGGCGGCGGACGCGGGATGCGCGTCGTGCACACCGAGGCGGCGCTGCTCGCGGCGGTGAACCTGACGCATCAGGAGGCGCAGGCCGCTTTCGGCAATCCCGAGCTGTACCTGGAAAAGTTTCTGGAAAATCCGCGCCACATCGAGATTCAGGTACTCGCCGACGAATACAAGAACGCCGTTTACCTGGGCGAACGCGACTGCTCCATGCAGCGGCGGCACCAGAAAATCATCGAAGAGGCGCCGGCGCCGGGCATGACCGAGCGCCAGCGCATACGTATCGGCGAACGCTGCGCCGAGGCCTGCCGCAAGATCGGCTATCGCGGCGTAGGCACGTTCGAGTTCCTGTACGAGGGCGGAGAGTTCTTCTTCATCGAAATGAACACGCGCATCCAGGTCGAGCACCCGGTCACCGAAATGATCACTGGTGTGGACCTGGTGCAGGAGCAGATCCGCGTCGCCGCTGGCGAAAAGCTGCGCATTCGCCAGCGCGACGTGGTGCTGCGCGGGCATGCCATCGAATGCCGCATCAACGCCGAGGACCCGTTCAAGTTCACGCCTTCGCCCGGCCGCATCGTGTCCTATCATCCGCCCGGCGGCCCCGGCATCCGCGTCGATTCGCACATCTACCAGGGCTACTACGTGCCGCCCAACTACGATTCGCTGATCGGCAAAGTCATTGCTTACGGCGCTACGCGCGACCAGGCATTGCGCCGCATGCGCATTGCGCTGTCAGAGATGGCGGTACAAGGGATCCAGACCAACATCCCGCTGCACCAGGAATTGTTGCTCGACGAGCGTTTCGTCAAGGGCGGCACCAGCATCCATTATCTCGAGCAGAAGCTGGCACAGCAAAAGCTCGAAAAAGGGTGATCCCCTGGCTTGGGTGTCTCTCATACTGCGTACCGACGCGCGCGTTGCCGATAAGTTGAGCGACGCGCTGCTGGAGCAGGGCGCGCAATCGGTCAGCCTGGAGGACGCCAATGCCGGCACCGCCGACGAGGCGCCGCGCTACGGCGAGCCTGGCGTGCCGGTGGAGGGTGCCTGGCCGCAAAGCTTGATCAAAGCGCTGTGCGCGCACGACGCGGATCCCATGCATATCCTTGCTGCGGCCTGCGCGCAGGTCGGGCTGGCGCCGCTGCCGGACTACCGCGCCGAGCCGGTCGGGGACGAAGATTGGGTGCGGCTCAGCCAGTCGCAGTTCGAGCCGATTCGCATTTCGGAAAAACTGTGGATCGTGCCCTCTTGGGCGAAGGCGCCAGACCCTCAAGCGGTCAATCTGGTGCTCGACCCCGGTCTCGCCTTCGGCACCGGCGGTCATCCCACGACGCGGTTGTGTCTGCAGTGGCTGGAGCGCACGATCCGCGGCGGCGAGCGCGTTCTGGACTACGGCTGCGGTTCGGGTATATTAGCCATTGCCGCGCTGCGCCTCGGTGCGCGGAAAGCGCTGGGCGTGGACGTCGACCCGCTGGCGCTGGTCGCGGCGCGCGCGAACGCCGTGCGCAACCGGGTCGACGCCCGTTTTGTCAACACGGAGACGGCCCCTGATTTCCAGGCAGACCTCGTGGCCGCGAATATTCTTGCCAATCCGCTGATACTGCTTGCGCCACTGCTCGCGGGGTACCTGTGCAAGGGAGGGCGGATTGCGCTGTCGGGCATACTCGAGGCGCAAGCGGAGCAGGTGATGGCGGCCTACGCGCCCTGGTTCGCGATGGGCGTCGGTGACAAGGACCAAGGTTGGGCGCTGCTCGAGGGCCTGCGGTCATGATCACCTACTGTCCCTCCTGCCATACCCATTTCCGCGTGCACGCCGAGCAACTCGCCGCACGGGCCGGGCAGGTGCGATGCGGCAAATGCGGTCGGGTCTTCGACGCGCTGGAGCATTTGATCGAAGACATCGCGCCGGTGCGCGCGCCCCGGCCGAAACCCGAGTTCGAGGCCACGCGCGCCGATGGGGCGGATGCAGAACACGCGCCGGAGTTGACTACCGGCAAAACGCCGGATATCGGCGCGGCAGTGCAGGAGCGCGTAATCACGCAAGCCGCAGACGTCGTGGCGGAAGCGCCGGAACGCGAAACCGAAACGCCGGAAGTGGCAATATTGGAACCGGCAGTTGCGGAACCGGCGAATGCCGCAGCGGCGGCTAGCGCATTCGGTTTCGGGCCGGTCGCGGCTGCGGAGCCTGCCACCCCTGCCCGCCGCTGGCCCTGGGTACTGGGCGCGCTGCTGCTGCTGCTGATATTGCTGGCGCAGGCGATGTATCACTACCGCAGCGCGATCACCCTGCTCTTTCCCGAGACCAAGCCGTATGCTGCGACGCTGTGCGCGTCCCTGGGCTGCGAACTGCCGCTGCCACGGCGCATCGACTTGATGAGCATTGAAGCCTCGGATTTGCAGGCCGACACGACCAACCCCAACGTCATGGTGTTGTCGGCGACGCTCAAGAACCGCGCCATCTTCAATCAACAGCATCCCTTGCTCGAACTGACACTCACCGACGCCCAAGACCTGCCGGTAGTGCGGCGCGTGCTCGCGCCGCAGGATTATCTCGGCAAAGCCGTCAACACGCAGACCGGATTCGCCGCCAACACCGAAATCGCGATCAAGGTGTTCATCGAGGGATCCCAGGTCAAGGCCACCGGCTACCGCCTGTATCTGTTTTATCCCTAAGAACCCGTTGCATGATGCATTTTGCAGCTGGCTGATCTAGGGGTGTATGGGGGGAATTATTCCCTAATTCTGTAACCGGCCCTGAGCCGACTTCGGATATCCTTGGAAGCTGTTTCAGCGTGACTTAAACAGCCTCCATATTAGGGGAGTTGGAGGGGTCTTGACCCCTCAATTTTTTGCAATAGATTCTTAGCCGCTTTCGAATTCACACCGCGAGCCCGTCTCGCGGCTCACAACGACGGAATCCAAGACTATGCGCATCCTGCTACTAGGCTCGATCGCCTACGACAATATCATGGTGTTCGAAGGTCGTTTCCGCGAGCATATCCTGCCTGACCAGATCCACATGCTCAACGTCGCGTTCCTGGTGCCGGCTTTGCGGCGCGAATTCGGCGGTTGCGCCGCTAATATTGCCTACAATCTGCGCATGCTCGGCGGCGAGCCGCTGATCATGGCCACTGTGGGCGAGGACGCTGAACCCTATTACAGGCGGCTGGACGCGCTCGGTATCGCGCGTACCCACGTGCGCGAAGTCGCCGGCACTTACACGGCGCAGGCGTTCATCACCACCGATCTGGATGACAACCAAATCACGGCCTTTCATCCCGGGGCGATGGGTCATTCGCATCTCAATAACGTCGCTGCGGCAGGCGACGTAGGGCTTGCCATTGTTTCCCCCGACGGGCGCGAGGGCATGCTGCAGCACGCGCGCGAACTGAAGGAGCAAAACATTCCTTTCGTGTTCGATCCGGGCCAGGGGCTGCCCATGTTCTCGGGCGCCGAGTTGCTCGAGTTCGTGAAACTCGCCAGCTATGTCGCTGTCAACTCGTACGAGGGCAAAATGCTGGAAGAACGGACGGGCGAGTCGCTCGCGGATCTGGCGCAAAGCGTGGAGGCGCTGATCGTGACCCATGGCAGCGCGGGGTCCGAGATTCACACGTCAGGTCAACGCCTCGAGATTCCGTGCGTCGCTGCGGACAACATCGTCGATCCGACGGGCTGCGGGGATGCTTATCGTGCCGGTCTGCTGTACGGCATCGCCGAAGGTATGGATTGGCGCTCGATCGGACAGATCGCCTCGCTCATGGGCGCACTCAAAATAGGTGCGCGCGGGGGGCAAAATCATCGCTCCACCCGCGCCGAAATCGAGGCGCTGTACCGCCAGCATTTCAATGCGCAACTAGGATAAAAGGACCAGATATGAAAATTTCAACCAGACTCGCGATCGCAAGCGCGCTCGCCGCTACCGCAGCCATTACCGGCTGTGCCAGCACCAGTTCAGGCAGTGTTTATTCCGGCGGCCAGGCGCGGCAGGAGCAGACGGTGCGCATGGGCGTGGTCGAGAGCGTACGCCAGGTCAGCATCGAAGGCTCCAAGAGCGGCGTCGGCACGATTGCCGGCGGCGCGATCGGCGGCGTGGCCGGCAGCAATATCGGCGGTGGCAACAGGGGCAGCGCCGTCGGTACCATCCTCGGCGCGGTCGCCGGCGGCATCGCCGGCAATGCGATCGAGCAGGGCACGACCAAGAAGCAGGGGCTGGAGATCACGGTCAAGCTCGACAACGGCGAGTTGCGCGCCATCACCCAGGAAGCCGACGAGTCCTTCCGGCCGGGCGAACGCGTGCGCCTGCTCTCCGGTGGCGGTGTGACGCGGGTAACGCATTAAGTGCGCAACCGGCTTTTCACTCCAGCACCGCCCGTAGCTTGGCGGCATTTGCCTCCAGTTGTTCGCGCGGCGGGTTCTTCGCCGGCCAGGTGAGGCGCATGCCGTCTTTGTCGTATCGCGGCACGAGATGCAGGTGGAAGTGATTCACGGTCTGACCTGCGGCAGCGCCATTGGCCTGGTATAGCGTCACTCCCTCCGGCGAGTAGGCCTTTTGCACTGCCCGCGCCACGCGCGCAGCGGTCTGGAATACCGCGGCAGCGAGCGCGTCGTCCAGGCCAAAAATATTCTCTACGTGCGGTTTCACCGCCACCAGTACGTGGCCGGGGTTGACCTCGCCGATATCCATGAAGGCAAGCGTCAGCCCGTCTTCGTGCACCTTGGTCGAAGGAATCTGTCCGTTGACGATCTTGCAGAACACGCAGTCACTCATGGTTTTCTCCTCTCGGTCGGGCACACGATGGTAGCGGCTGTGCCAGCATGCGCGACGTGTTGCCGGCAGCGCGCCCGCGCTATGCGCCCGGCACTTGGCACTGCGCGCAGGGAGTTTGGAACAGCTTTCTGTCCTCCAGACGCACCGCGCTAAGGCTTCCGCCCCACACGCACCCGCTGTCCAGCGCAAGCAAGTCGGGCCGCAGCTTCAGCCCGAGCGTGGACCAGTGGCCGCAAATAACGGTGTGGTCGCGGCTGGCGCGCCCGGGCGTGTCGAACCAGGGAAAAAATCCCGGCGGCGCCTTGGCTGTCTCGCCTTTGGTGTGGAACTCTATTGCTCCTTCCACCGTGCAAAAGCGCATTCTGGCCATGGCGTTGACAATGACGCGCAAGCGATCCGCGCCGCGCAAGCCCTCGCTCCAGGAATCAGGCGTGTCACCATAGAGTTTTGCCAGAAATTCGCGCCAGTTCGCGCCGCGCAGCGCAGCCTCGACCTCACGCGCCAGTATCTGGGCCTGCGCGATGTTCCACTGCGGCAACAGCCCCGCGTGCACCATCGCCCATTCGCCTTGCACATGCAACATCGGCTGATGCCGCAGCCAAGCCAAGAGCTCTTCCCGGTCCGGGGCGGCGAGCACTTCATCGAGGGTGTCGCTGCGGTGCTTTTTCCCGTGCCCGGCAGCCACGGCGAGCAGGTGAAAATCATGATTGCCTAGCACCGTGACCGCGCCGTCGCCGAGATCCTTCACCAAGCGCAGGGTCGCGAGCGAGTCCGGGCCGCGGTTTACCAGGTCGCCGACGAACCACAGTCGGTCGCGCGCGCGGTCGAAGCCGAAGGCGTCGAGCAACCGGCGCAGCGGGTCCAAACATCCCTGAACGTCGCCAATCGCGTAAGTTGCCATGTTCAAGCGTCCGTGACGATACGAGGGGATACATCGCCTCGTGCTTCCTAAAATCAGCGCTGTAACAAGACGATCGAGTTACGGCCTCCAAGCCATCCGGTCGAGCTTGCGATATTGAATCGCTTCGGCCACATGGGCCACGGCAATTGCTTCGCTCCCGGCCAAGTCGGCAATGGTGCGCGCGAGTTTCAGCACCCGGTGATAAGCGCGCGCCGACAGATTGAGCCGGGCGATCGCCTGCCTGAGCAAGCTTTCGGCCGCCGTATCCGGCCGGCACCACTTGTCGATGTCGCGCGTGGAAAGCGCACTATTGGTCTTGTCCTGGCGATCGATCTGGACCCGGTGCGCCGCCGCGACGCGCTCTCGCACTTCGCCGCTGGCTGCGCCAGGTGCGTGCTTCAGCAAGTCCTCCTGCGGTACAGCGTGCACCTCCAGGTGAATGTCGATACGGTCTACGAGCGGTCCGGAAATCCTGCCGCGATAGCGCGCCACCTGATCCGGCGTGCAGCGGCAGCGGCCGGCGAAATGACCGAGATAACCGCAGGGGCAGGGGTTCATCGCCGCGATCAGCTGGAAGCGTGCGGGGAATTCCGCTTGGCGCGCTGCGCGCGAAATCGCCACGCGCCCGGATTCGAGCGGCTCGCGCAACATCTCGAGCACTTTGCGCTCGAATTCGGGCAACTCGTCGAGAAACAGCACGCCGTGATGGGCGAGTGAAATCTCGCCGGGACGCGGATCGCTGCCGCCGCCGACCAGGGCCACGCTGGAAGCGGAGTGGTGCGGCGCGCGAAACGGCCGGCGACGAAACCGCTCGGCGCGAAATCCGCCGGAACCCAGCGATTGCAGCGCCGCCGATTCCAGCGCCTCGGCGTCGCTCATCGGCGGGAGTAGCCCGGGAAAGCGTGCCGCGAGCATGGATTTACCGGCGCCCGGCGGCCCGACCATGAGCAGGCTATGCCCGCCGGCGGCGGCGATCTCCAGCGCGCGCTTGGCATGCGCCTGGCCTTTGACGTCCGCGAGATCGGGGTAATCGGGCTGCGTCGTCGCCGCAGTTTCCCCGATGTAAGGCTGCAGACTCTCCCTTCTCGCCAGGTGCGCGCACACCTCGAGCAGGGTTTTCGCTGGCAGGATTTGTGCGTCGCGCACCAGGCTCGCTTCCTCGGCGCTCGCGCGCGGCAGCACGAAAGCGCGCCTGCAGCGGTGGGCCTTGTAGGTCATGGCAAGGGCGCCGCGGATCGGCCGCAGATCGCCGGTAAGCGAGAGTTCGCCGGCGAATTCGTATTCCTCGAGCCGGTCTGCGGGCAGCTGTCCGGATGCGGCAAGTATGCCCAAAGCGATGGGCAAGTCGAAACGCCCGCTCTCCTTGGGCAGATCGGCGGGGGCGAGGTTGACCGTGAGCCGGCGCGCGGGAAATTCGAAATGTGCGTTGACCAGCGCCGCGCGCACCCGGTCGCGACTTTCCTTCACCTCGGTCTCGGGCAGGCCGACGATGGTGAAACTGGGCAGCCCGCCCGACAGATGTACCTCGACCGTGACTTCCGGCGCATCCATGCCGGCAAGCGCGCGACTATGCAGCACGGCGAGCGACATGCCGGTCAGACGTTCGGCTTGGAAACCTTGGCTTCCAGCTCGGCGACGCGAATCTCGAGCGCATTGATTTGTTCGCGGGAGCGGGCTAGCAACCTGGCCTGCACGTCGAATTCCTCGCGCGTGACCAGATCCAGTCTGGAAAAAAAACTTGCCAGCAGTGCGCGCAGGTTCTTCTCGGCGTCCTTGGCCGGACTTTGCGCCAACAGCGCGCTGATCCTGCCGCTCAGGTCTTCGAATAAGCGGTTCTGCGGCATAAGCATCTCCTGTTTTGTGTCATTTTTTTCAGTTTATCACGATAGCTTCAACGCGCCAGCAGCCGAATCGGCTAATCGCACCGCTGCTGTGCAACCTAAAGAAATGGCGCACCAAGATGATGCGCGACATCCATGGCGGAGGAGTCTGTTGGATACAAGCTACTGAAATAACATGAATAAGAAAGCTGGCACACGAAGTGCTAAGGGTTTAGCTGCGAAACGTTTCTTCAACCTTTGAAAGGGTATTGCCATGCGCAAACTATTGCTCGCTTCGGCCGTGTCGGCCGCGTTTTCGATGCCGCTGACCGTGTCGGCGCAAACCGCGCCGGCCGCGCCGCCGCCGGCAAGCGACAAACCGGCCGAAACTCCACCAATTTCGATTTGGGGGATGGACTTTACAGGTTACGTCGATGTTGGCTATACGGGTCTCTCGGGACGCGGTGCCTTTAACACCACACCGAACGGGCCGGGGGTCACTGTCGGCGGCCCGAACCGGGTATTTGACTACAAGCGAAACTCGCTCGACCTGCATCAGGTAGGCCTTACATTGGCGAGTCAGCCCAAGGAAGGCCTTGGCGGCCTGGTCAACGTCACTCTGGGCACGGATGCGGACGTCATCGCGGCGTACGCTACCGGTCCGAGCAACGGAAACGGCTGCAATCTCGCTACCGGCCAGGCGAACACGGGCGGTTGCAAGAAAACCGGATACGACATAACCCAGGCTTTTGTCCAATACGCGACCGGACCAGCGACGATCATCGGTGGAAAATACGTTACCCTCGCCGGGGCTGAGGTGATCAACTCAACGGGGAATACGAACTTCTCGCGCTCGATCCTGTTTGGGTTTGCCATCCCCTTCACGCATACCGGCCTCCGCGCCAGCTACGCCGCGAGCGATACGCTCACATTGATCGGCGGCGTCAACAACGGCTGGGACGATCTAAAGGACACGAACTCGGCGAAAACAGTCGAGCTCGGTGTTTCATTCACGCCCGCCAAGGAGGTCAGCCTCGCGGTCCAAGGTTATTTCGGCAGGGAACGCGTGGGCGGGCTGGTGAACACTGGCCCGGAAGGGACGAGAAATCTAATCGATGCCGTAGCGACGTTCAATGCCACAGACAAGCTGACTTTTATCCTTAACTACGACTACGGCACACAGGCGAACGCCACCGCCGTTACGGCGAACGGTGCCGACAATGCCAAATGGCAGGGCTTGGCCGGCTATGCCAACTACCAGATCAATGACCAGTGGCGGGTCTCCCTGCGTGGCGAGTACTTCGACGACCGCGACGGCTACCGCACGGCGGTCGCGCAGAAATGGAAGGAAGCAACGCTGACGGTGGGGTATACGCCGATCAAGAACCTCGAGCTGCGTGGCGAGATTCGCGGCGACCGGTCCAACGTGCCCGCGTTTATCGACTCCAACAGTGTCACCGCAAGCAACAATCAGCGGTCCGTCGGGTTGCAGGCAATTTACAAATTCTAGACTTTTAGCGGGACTGATGCGTATCCAACTACAGGAGGTGTCTAAATGAAACTGGTCACGGCAATTATCAAGCCGTTCAAGCTTGACGAAGTACGCGAGGCGCTGTCCGCCATCGGCGTGCAGGGCATCACCGTCACTGAAGTCAAAGGATTCGGCCGGCAGAAAGGCCACACGGAGTTGTACCGCGGCGCGGAGTACGTGGTCGATTTTCTGCCCAAGGTCAAGATCGAGGCGGCCATCAAGACAGAGATGCTCGACCAGGCGATCGAAGCCATCGAAAAGTCCGCCAGCACCGGCAAGATCGGCGATGGCAAGATTTTCGTATTCGAGCTGACGCAGGTCATTCGCATCCGCACCGGCGAGACCGGTGCGGATGCACTATAGGGAGATGCATAATGAAAAGATTGATAGCTCTACTCGCGTTGTTCGGCGCATGCAGTCTGGCCGCCCCG
>JADGRR010000556.1 GCA_017880745.1 Burkholderiales bacterium | reverse complement strand
CGCCATCGCCATCGTGACCATGGCCACGCTGCTGGCGCGGGCGCAACTGTTGACGAGTTTGCGCTTTTGCGGCGAGCATTCGATCGTGATCTATCTCGCCTTCTTCCTGCCGATGGCGTCGATGCGCGCCTTGCTGTTCAAGACCGGCCTCATCCCGGACATCGGCGCGATGTCGCTGATCGTCACCATCGCGGGCGTGCTCGGCGCTTTGGCGATCTGGCGACTCGCGCTGGCGGCGAAGGCCGACTTCCTGTTCGAACGGCCCGATATGTTCTGGATCGCGCCGAAGAAGGTTGCGCCGCGGCTGCAGGCGGCAGAATAGGTCCGCGCCGCATCACGCCGTCAGCGACCGGTTCGATTTCATTCCAAATTCCTCGCCACGACGCAGGGTTTCCGCATTCGCAACATGCGGCAACTATTGTTTGTTGCCGCCCTTGGCGTCGTAGTTTGTATTTCCCGCTCTGGACGCATTGTAGAGCGCGTCTGACGAAATATTGCTGCCGTTTGAGATTGGCGCCGGGGCAGGCGCTGGTGCGGGCGCAGCGACTGGCACATCCGGCGATTTCACCGTGGTGTTCCCCCGGCCGCCGCTGACAGAGTAATTATCGTCGCCTGCCGTTGCGACGCTGCTTGCGATTCCGAGAATTAGCGCGGCCGAAATACCGATGCCATAAGCTAAGCGTCGCATGATTTTCGCTCCCTGACGGTATTGCTTAGGTGTGAAGCGTGCGCCCACAACCCAATTCTGTAAAGTTCAATCTGAGGGTGAAAGCCGGCTCTTGCCCAATTCCAAAAGGGGATCAATTTCCAAAAGGTCCCATCCGAATACTGGTTGGGAACGGATCGGAATCTGGAACGCTTGCGGAATGTGGCAGGAGGTAAGTCAGTGCGGACGATGCATCGAAATCCGTATCGCGCGACGCCAAATCGATCCGGCACCGCTGCCGTCATTGCGAGTTTGTGTCGACCTTTTGGCTGACCCTCGTGGACGGAACAAGCTGGATGCAGCGTCGAGGGAGGGCGGCCACGAGGGCCGCCCCTACGGGATCGTCATGGCGCAGGGGCGCCCCTCGTGGCCGCCTCGCGAAGCGATCCAGACTTCCTCTGTGGCAAGATCTGGATTGCTTCGCTTCGCTCGCAATGACGATGCGATGGATGCTTCATGAAACAACCCGCGGCGTAGGGGCGGGTCGGAAGCCGAAGGCGTAACCCGCCATTCCACCATCGGCGTATGACGGGCGTGATTTTGCGCCTTCGCGTCGGGAGCGCTTCATCTCTGGTGTTGGTAGAGGCGGGTTACCCCAAGGCCTAACTGCATTTTCCCATTGCATTGACAGGTACCTTGCATTAGTCTGTACCATGTAATATACGCTACCCGGAGCTTACAAAACCACGCGGCTGCAATGACCGAGTCGATCCAGATCCAGCTCAAGAAGGGTGCGCTCGAATTGTGCGTGCTCGCCTTGCTGGCTCATCGGGAAAGCTACGCCTATGAGATCGCCAGCACGCTCGCTGCCGGCGTCGACATGGGAGAGGGAACGATCTACCCGCTGATGCGGCGGATGCAGAATGACGGGCTGGTCGATACGCGCCTGGTCGAGTCCAGCAGCGGCCCACCGAGAAAATACTATCGACTCACTTCAAGCGGCCGCGCCGCTTTCGTGGCGCAGAAGCGGGAGTGGCGGGCGTTCACGGATGCCGTCAACAAGTTACTCGGAGAAGCCCGATGAATCGGCTCGCCTTCCTGACGATCCTCCACGATGGGCTCGCCGGGCTTCCGGCGCGGGAGACCGACGATATCCTCGCCGACTACATGTCCTATTTCGATGAAGCCCGGGCGACCGGGCGAAGCGAGGACGAGGTGGCCGTGGCGCTTGGCGATCCGCGGCGACTGGCGCGGGAATTGCGCGCCGAATCCGGGCTGCGCCGCTGGGAAAATCACCGCAGCCTCGGCAATTCCGCGGCCGCCTTGCTGGCGCTTGGCGGGCTCGCGGCGGTCGACATTCTGGTCCTGCTGCCGCTGCTGTTCGCCGTGACCCTGACCATGCTGATCATCGGCCTCGTCATCTTCGTGCTCGGCATCGTCGGCATCGGATTGCTGCTGAGCCTGCTCAAGATCGGGCACTTCGCCTCGATCGCCGCCGTCATCCTGCGCGCCGTGGCGGGCATCGGGCTGGTCACCGCCAGCGCGGGATGCGGCGCGCTGCTGCTGCTCGCGCTCAACGGCGCGGTGAGAATGCTCGGGGGCTACGCGCGACTGCATTACCGCCTGCTCAAGCCGGAACAGGACCCCGCCTGAGCGCCAACTCATCGCCATTCAATCGGAGGTGCCGCATGAACAGACGTCTTGTTTCAATCGCCGCGATGTCGTTGAGCGTCTCGGCGGCCTGCGCCCTGGTGGTGGCCTTGGCCTCGGCAACGGGCTGGGTCGACGGCGACTTTCGATCTTGGACGGGAACGGCACGAACCTGCCCGACAATGCCATGGGCGAAAACGAGCGGCGCGGGCGCGCCTCGCAGCGTCGATCTCGCATGGGGCGGGAGCGACGCCATCCGGGTGACGATTCCAGCGCAGGTCCAATACCAGCCCGGACCGAAGGCGCAAGCCAGCGTCAGCGGCGACGCCGAGCTGGTCAGCCACGTGCGCATGCGCGATGGCACGCTCGAGTGGGACACCACCGACGGCTGCTTCCCGGCTGGCGATCTCGTCGTCCGGCTGACCGGCCCCGCCGTCACGGCATGGACGCTGAACGGCTCCGGCGAGCTGCA
>JADGRR010000555.1 GCA_017880745.1 Burkholderiales bacterium | reverse complement strand
GCGCGATCGAGTTGCCGCAGTTGAAATCCTGGGAATACCGCTGGCGCTCGCCTCCGGAAGTGGGCGGCGAAGAGGGCTTCGATTACATGATCGAGGCCTACAACGCGTTGAAATACGCGCGCGAAAACGAATTGCGGGCCATGCAGTACTACCGCTCGGTGGCCGAGGAATCGACGGATCCCGAGGTGCGGCGTCTGGCGACGGAATTTGCCAATGAGGAAACCGAGCACGTCGCCGCGCTGGACAAATGGATCGCGCTGACGCCGCGGCCATCGTTGACCTGGGAGGATGATCCCGATCCGCTTCCGCCCGCCGTTTGAGCGGCCCCGCCTGTTCCTCTGCGCCGGCCCCGGCGAGCCGGACTAGTCCGCGTAGCGCTCCCTGATCGCGCCCGAATTCAGCAGCAACCCGGCGAGCAAGGTGAACAGCGCGACTGTTCCCAGGATCATGGCGGCGATGGTCCATGGCTGTCCCAGTTGCTGGCGCAGCCGAACCAGCTCAATCGCCACCGCGATCCAGGTGGCGGCCGCGACATAGGCCAGGATCTGCAACACGAACAGGCTCCAGCGCTTGCGGTACAGGAACAACAGCGGCGCGGCGAGACACAGCGCCACCAGCGCCAGATTCCCCGCCCGCAGGAAATGCGCACCCAGAAGCACTGCGGCGATCAGGAACAGGCTGATTCGAAGGGCCATCTGCGCACTCGGCGGTTTTTTTGTCGCCGGATCGTCGGACCGGACTACAGCGAGTACGCGACTTTCATGCCCCGCTCCATGGCCCTCAGGGCGTCGATCTCCTCGGCGCGCTCCGCGCCACCGATCAGTTCCGCCTCGATACCCCGCGCGGCGAGTTCTGCGCGCAGCGCATTGACCGGTTCCTGCCCGGCGCAGAGCACCACGTGGTCGACTTCGAGCAATTTCGGCCGGCCATCGTGCAGGATGTGCAGTCCCGCGTCGTCGATGCGCTGGTAGGTCACGCCGGTAAGCACCTGAACGCCGCGGCGCGCGAGTTCCATGCGGATGGCCCAGCCGGTGGTTGCGCCCAGGGTCTTGCCGGGCGGTGTCGGTTTCCGTTGCAGCATGACAATGGAGCGCGACAATACTTCGCGCCTGGGTGCAACCAGACCACCGTCGCCCATGCCTTGCGGATCGACGCCCCAGGCGGCGAGGAATTCCGGCGTGCTGGTACTGGCGCCGGTACGGTCGTGCGCTTCGCTCAGGAATTCAGCCACGTCGAAGCCGATGCCGCCGGCGCCGATGATGGCGACGCGCCTGCCCGGCACTTTGGCGCCCGACAGCACCTCGTCGTAGCGCAATACCTTGGGATGATCGATGCCGGGGATGTCGGGCAGCCGCGGGCGCACGCCGCTCGCGAGCACCACGGCGTCGTAGCCGCTATGCGCGAGTTCGTCCGCGCTGACGCTATGGCCGGTCTTCAAGCTGACGTTGCTGCGCGCAAGGCGGCGGCGGAAGTAGCGCAGGGTCTCGCTGAATTCCTTTCCCGGCACTTCTTTGGCGAGATTCAGCTGCCCGCCGATGCCGTCCCGCGCCTCATACAGGGTGACGCTGTGGCCGCGCTCGAACGCCGTGATGGCACAGGAGAGGCCGGCGGCTCCCGCGCCGACCACGGCGACGCGCTTCGCGCGCCGCGCCTTGAGGGCCGGGTAGAGGGTCTCGTGGCAGGCACGCGGATTGACCAGGCAGCTCGCGACTTTGTCGCGGAACAGGTAATCCAGGCAACCCTGGTTGCAGGCGATGCAGGTATTGATTTCGTCGGCGCGTCCCTGCTGGGCTTTGTGCGCGAATGCGGCATCGGCCAGGAGCGGGCGCGCGAGCGACACCAGATCGGCCACGCCTTGCACCAGCAGCTCCTCCGCCAGCTCGGGCGTGTTGATGCGGTTGGTGGCCATGACGGGAATCGTTACCGCGGATTTGATGCGCGCGGTGGCATCGCGCCAGGCTGCGCGCGGCACCATGTAACCGATGGTGGGCACGCGCGCCTCGTGCCAGCCGATGCCGGTATCGAGTACGTCGACGCCCGCGGCTTCGAGGGCGCGCGCCTGCTGCAGGGTCTCGTCCGCGTTCAAGCCGCCCTCGACCAGGTCCAGGGCCGACATGCGAAACATAATGAGAAAATCGCGGCCGACGCGCGCGCGCGTCGCGCGCACGATTTCGAGCGGAAAGCGCAGGCGGTTTTCCAGGGAGCCGCCGTACTTGTCGCTGCGCTTGTTGGTGCGCAGCGCGACAAACTGGCTGATCAAATAGCCTTCGGAACCCATGATCTCGACGCCGTCGTAGCCTGCCTCGCGCGCGAGCGCGGCACAGGCGGCGAAGCTCGCGACCGTCTGCTCCACTTCCGCGGTGCCAAGGGCGCGCGGCCTCCTGCGGTTGATGGCCGAGGGGATGCCGGAAGCGCCGACCAGCCCGTCGTGCTTGGAGTAGCGCCCTGCGTGCAGGATCTGCAGGCAGATCGGGCCGCCGGCAGCGTGCACCGCAGCGGTGACCACGCGGTGCTCGGCGAGTTTGTCCGGGCGATCGAGCGAGCCCGAATCGGCTTCGAGCAGCCCGGCCGCATCGGGCGAGTAACCGCCGGTGACGATGAGCGCCACGCCGCCCCTCGCACGTTCGGCATAGAAGGCGGCGGCGCGTGCGCTGCCATCGGGCTCGGACTCGAGGCGGGTGTGCATCGAGCCCATGACGATGCGATTCTTGAGCTTAAGCGGACCGGCTTGCAACGGCTGAAACAGGCGCGGATAGGATGGCATGGTTG
>JADGRR010000554.1 GCA_017880745.1 Burkholderiales bacterium | reverse complement strand
ATGGTGGTCCACGCGCTCGATCTCTACGGCTGCTCGCTGGTGACGCCCAGGCTGCGGCCGCCGGACCTCTGGCACGATCTGACGGCTTTCGAGACCTGCGTGCGCATGGCGGCCGAACGGCTCGAACTGGAATAGACGCATCCCTTGACCCGATTGTGCGCGAGAAAGCAGCATGTCCCCTCCCCGCAAGCGCGCCGATGTCGTGCTGGTCGAGCGCGGCCTGTTCGAGAGCCGGGCGCGGGCGCGCGCCGCCATCGAGGCCGGCCTCGTCATCGCCAATGACAAGGCGGTGCAAAAACCGTCCGAGACCATTGCCGCCGACGCCGTGCTGCAGGCGCAGCCCGCCCATCCCTTTGTCTCCAGGGGCGGCGTCAAGTTGAGCGGGGCGCTGGAGCGCTACCCAATCGACATCGAGGGCCACGTCTGTCTCGACGTCGGCGCATCGACCGGCGGTTTCACCGAGGTGTTGCTCGCGGGTGGCGCCAGTCTGGTCTTCTCGATCGATGTCGGGCACGGGCAATTGCATGCCTCGCTGCACGGCCATCCCAAAATCGTTTCCATGGAGGAAACCGACATCCGCAGTTTTGAAGGCAAGCGATTGCCTGTCCGACCCGATGTCGTCGTCATCGACGTCAGCTTTATCTCGCTGAAAGCCGTGCTGCCGGTGGCGCTGTCGCTGGCCGCCGCGCCAATGCATTTGCTGGCATTGATAAAACCGCAATTCGAGGGCCCACGAAAACATTCCAAGGGCGGCATCATCCGCGACGCGGCAGTGCATCGGGAAGTCTGCGACGATATCGCGGCTTTCGCGGCCTCAATGGGCTGCACCGGCATCGAGGTGTTTCCGTCGCAGATCACGGGCGGCGACGGCAATATCGAATTCTTCATCGGCGCACGCCGTGGTTGAGCGCCTCGTCATCGATCATGTCGGCCATTTCGGCGACGGCGTTGCGCTGATCGGCGGCCAGAGCGTGTATGTGCCATACACGCTTGGCGGCGAGACCGTCGAGGTTGCGGCCGTGCCGGGCCATCATCCCGACCGTCGGCGCCTGCTCGCGATCGAGCACGCAAGCGAGGCGCGGATCGCGGCATTTTGCCAGCATTTTGGCGTCTGCGGCGGCTGCGCGATCCAGCACTGGGAAACCGCGCACTACCGCGCGTGGAAACGCGATCTCGTCGTCGATATGCTGGCGCATGCGAAGCTCGCCAGCGAAGTCTATCCCCTGATCGACGCCCATGGCATGGGGCGGCGGCGCATCACCCTGCATGCCCGAATCGGCACGCATGATGTGCTCAAGGTAGGCTTTTCCGCCGCGAATTCGCACGACATCATCCCGGTCGATCGCTGCCCCATCCTCGATCCCGGCCTGAGCGGCGCGCTCGATGCGGCCTGGGCCATCGCCGAGCCGCTGGTGCCAACCGCAAAGCCGCTCGACATCCAGATCACAGCCACCGATAGCGGCCTCGATGTCGACGTGCGCGGCTCCGGACCGCTGCCGGCAAAAGTCATCGCGGCGCTGTCCGGTGTCGCCGAGCGGCATCGCCTGGCACGGCTGACGCGCCATGGCGAGCTGGTGCTGATGCGGGCGCCTCCGACCATCGCCATCGGCACAGCCCAGGTGATCTTGCCGCCCGGCTCGTTCCTGCAGGCCACCGTCGCCGGCGAGGAAGCGCTGGCGGCGCTGGTTTTGGAACATTGCCAGCGCGCAAAACACATCGCCGACCTGTTTTGCGGGGTCGGACCGTTTGCCCTGAGGCTTGCGGCAAAATCGCGGATTTCGGCCTTCGACAGCGATGCCGGCGCGGTCGCAGCGCTGCAGAAGGCGGCGACATCGACGTCCGGATTAAAGCCGGTCAAGGCCGAGGCCCGCGACCTGTTCCGCCGTCCGCTGATGCCGCAGGAGCTGCGCGACTACGATGCTGTCGTATTCGACCCGCCGCGGCAGGGCGCCGAGGCGCAGGCCCGGCAGCTCGCGGCCAGCAAGATTCCGGTGGTGGTCGCGGTCTCCTGCAACGTCGCGACCTTTGCCCGCGACGCACGGATCCTGGTCGACGGCGGCTACAGTATCGAAGGCGTGACGCCGGTCGACCAGTTCCGCCACACCCCGCATGTCGAGCTGGTGGCGCGGTTTGTGCGCAAACGTTGAACCTCCCCGGCACCTGACTGACATATCCAGGTGAAGGACCGCCGGCGGCTCCCTCCGGCGACCGCCCGCCGATGGTTCGACGACACGACCAAGCCATTTTGTCGAATAGATCCAAAGCATTCAAGGGAGGCACTCATGGACGTCAATCCCGACAGGCTGAACACTTTCATCGGAAAGATGCTGGGCGACGTAGGCGCGGCGATGAACGCCTCGCTGATGCTGATCGGAGACAAGCTCGGCCTCTACAAGGCGCTGGCGGCAAAAGGCCCACTCACCGCAGCGGAGTTCGCGCAAGCGACCAACACCAGCGAACGCTATATCCGCGAATGGCTCGCCGCCCAGGCCGCCTCCGGCTATGTCGATTACGATGCGGGATCGGGCAAATTCTCGATGACGCCGGAACAGGGAATGATCCTGGCCGACGAGGACAGCCCGGTATTCATGGGCGCGGTCAGCAGTGTGGTCGCAGCGGCGTTCCTCGACGAGCCCAAGGTCTCCGACGCCTTCAAGTCCGGCAAGGGCGTCGGCTGGAACCGGCGCAGCGAATGCCTGTTCTGCGGCACCGCGCGCTTCTTTCGCACCGGCTACAAGCATCATCTGGTGCAGGAATGGCTGCCCGCGCTC
>JADGRR010000069.1 GCA_017880745.1 Burkholderiales bacterium | reverse complement strand
AAGGACCAGCTCAACCGCATCTGGCACCGCCTTGCGCCCTGGCCCGATGCGGTGCGCGGCCTGAAGCGTCTGAAGAAAGGCTACCTCATTACCACGCTCTCGAACGGCAACATCAGCCTGCTCACCAACATGGCGAAACATGCCGGGCTGCCCTGGGATTGCGTGCTCTCCGCGGAACTGTTCCATCATTACAAACCCGATCCCGAAGCCTATCAGGGAGCGGCGGCCATGCTCGGCTTCGAACCGCACCAAGTGATGATGGTGGCGGCGCACAAGGACGACCTGCGCGCGGCTCAAGCGGCGGGCCTGCGCGCCGCATTCGTGCAGCGGCCGCTCGAGTACGGCGATCCGGCGAAGAAGGATGTGAAGCCGGAGAAAAATTTCGACGTCAACGCTGCCGATTTCATCGATCTCGCGGCGAAGCTTAACTTGTAAATTCGAGCATCCGCATTTCGTCGTTTATCTCGCGTTGTGCAACGCATCGACGAACGCGACCTTCTTGAACCTGCCGAGTTGATTGTCCCAGTCCGGCCAGGAGCGGTCTCCGATATTCTTGGCGGAAAGCAGTCATTCATCGCTTAGACGCGGATGGCCCCAAGCCCCATTTCTTTCAGCGCCGTTCCCTGCCTGGCCATAGCGGATTAGGCGCGCCGACTGCCGCGTTAGCGAACCGCGCTTGACCGGGACCGTGGCAGGACCAACTCGGCGATCAGTCCTTTTCCGTCCGGAGCGTTGCGCAGGTGGATATCGCCCCCGTGCCAGCGGGCGATATTGCGCGCGATGGCAAGACCAAGACCCGTTCCCCCGCTATCGCGGTTGCGCGACTGCTCCAGGCGAAAGAATGGCTCGAACACCCGCTCCAGGTCCTGCTCGGGGATGCCTGGCCCGTCGTCGCGCACCACGATGCGCAAGGCCGCATCATCATCTTCGATGCTTATCCGCGCTCGCGCGCCGTAGCGCAGCGCGTTTTCGACCAGATTGTTGAGGCAGCGGCGCAACGCCTGGGGATGGGAGTTGTATGGACCGCGTGGAAGACCCTGTACCGTCACGTCGCGGCCGGTCTCGGACCAATCTTCGCACAGGCTCCCGACCAGGGCTCCCACGTCGAGCGGCTGGCGCTGCGGCTCATTGCCCAGGCTCTTGAAGAATTCGAGCGTGGAAGCAGCAATTACATCCATCTCATCGAGGTCGCGCACGAACTTGGCGCGGCTCTTGGCGTCCGCGAGCATTTCAGCCCTAAGGCGCAGCCGGGTAATCGGCGTCTGCAGGTCATGCGAAATAGCGCCGAGCATCCGGGCGCGTTCCAGCAGGTAGCTGCGTAAGTCCAGCCGCATGCGGTTGAAGGCACGGATCACGCTGCGCACCTCGCTCGGTCCGTCCTCCTGCAACGGCGCGCCCTCAGGTTCGGCGCCGACTTGCTCTGCGGCGCGAGCGAGCCTCTCAAGCGATCGCGTAATCACGCGCACTGCCGCCGCGCCGAGCACCACAAAGATTGCGAGGGTGAGCAGCAGCCTCGGTAGTAGCGACTCGAGCCGGCTGAGCGGCTCCTGCGGAATGCGCGCGTAGAACACTGCCGTAGTGCCGTCTTCGAGCTTGATCTGCGATACGATCGAGTAAGTGCCAGGGAGGACGAAATAGAAGTGGCGGGCTATCCACTGCTCGAGGGGACTACTGTCGACCGCCTCGTAATTCCTGGGACGGCGTGCTCGGCCCAGGCTGGTAATTTCGACCGAGGTGCTCCACTCCGAGCGAAGGTAAAGCTTGATCAAGGCGGAAAGCGCCCGCTCATAGCGGTCATGTTCGGCGAGACCCTTTCCCACGTCGACCGGCGTGCTGCTCAGGACGACGCTGAATGTCGGTCCGTTCATCTCGTCGATGACCGCGCTGCGCTGCGCGGAAGTAAGGCGGTTCAGAATCCGCGCGGACTGGGCGATCCGCAGCGCCATCTGCTGGGCGCCGAGCCGGTACACTCCGCTGCCGCGGTCGAAGAAATTGACCACCTGGCTGGCAATCTCCGCCAGCATCATTCCCGTGACCAGCACCAGCAGCGTGCGGCCGAACAGCGAGCGTGGCAGCAGGGTCATCCGTCAAGCCGCTCGACTGCTGCTGCGAGCACGTAGCCACCGTTGCGCACGGTCTTGACGATGCGGGGCTCGCGCCCGCTATCGCGCAACAGTTGTCGCAGCCGGCTCACTTGCACGTCGATGCTGCGATCGAAAGGTATCGCGTCGCGGCCGAGTGTCAGGTTGACGAGCTTATCGCGTTCGAGCACATGATTGGGGTGATTGAGGAACACGGCAAGCAAGCGGTACTGGGCGCCGCCCAGCGGCACGATCACGCCTTGCGCATCGATCAGGTGCCTAGCAGTGCAATCCAGAGTCCAGCCAGCGAAGCGCAGGCGCTTGGCGTCGCCCCTCGATGCGGGCAGCCCGCGGGCGCGCCGCAGGACGCTCTTGATTCGGGCGAGCAGCTCGCGTGGATTGAATGGCTTTCCCAGGTAATCGTCCGCGCCCATCTCGATGCCTATGATGCGGTCGATTTCCTCACGGCGCGCGGTGAGCATGATCACCGGAATGTTCGAATTCGCGCGCAGATCGCGGCACAGCGACAGCCCGTCTTCGCCGGGGAGCAGCAAGTCGAGAACGACGAGATCGGGGCGGTCGGCCTTGAGCGCGCTGCGCATCTCGGCTCCATCGCGTGCCACGCTCGCGTGATAACCATGCAATGTCAGGTACTCGGCGACGAGGCTGCGAATCTCGGCGTCGTCGTCAACCACCAATATGTGTCCTTGGCCGTCCATCCTGTCTCAATTTAACACCCTGCAGGCGCCGCCGGGCAAGCCGATATGTTTCGTAATGTAACAACGCGACGAATGCGCAACAGTACGCAATATTTCTACGTCTTTCTGATACCAAGTCGCGGCAGTCTGCAATCTCCCACTTACATGGCTGGGTTGTAATGGCGTACGACGTGTCGGGCCGCGCCGCGGGCCGAATAGCCTTCAACCAACAGATAGGAGCATTGCCATGAATGTCAAACTGATTGCGGCCGCGATTTCAACCCTGGCACTGGCTGCCTGCGCCCCTGATATCACGCCTCAGGCCAGCAGCGCCCCCGCGCAGCCGGCTGCAGACCAGCAAGTGGTCCAAGCCCCCCAGGCGGCCGCGGCCCCTACCGCCCAGGAAGAAAAGAAAGTTGAAGGCTCCGCCCCCGCGGCGCAAGCCAAGGCGGATGAGGGCGCGAAAAAGGACGATTAGGCGCTCGGAATAGGAAAACTTCCCCGCCGGACCGCGCCGTAACGCGGTGCCGCGCGGGTATGTATAGATACCAAACGCTCAATTGTCACGAAGGGACGAACATGCCCCCAAGCTTACAGGCTGTATTTCCGCGAGTCCCTTCCTTCGTCGATCCTGGCCTGCCGCCGGGACGAGTGCATCGAATACTGGTGGGCTCAGCCATCGTGCTGAGCCTTGCTGCTATTTGTTTTGGCGTGTTGCACGGCGACTTGTTTCGTCCGGTCGTCCAAGCAATCGAAGCCGGAAACCTGAGCGTTTCGGTTCTGAAGCCCAGCCTGATTCTGGCATCGATGGGGCTGCTGATGCTGGCGCTACGCACCCTGCTTTGGTTCAGCTATCGGCCGTTCGAGCCTGCTACGTATGAATGGGCGCCGACAATGACCGTGGTGATCCCGGCCTACAACGAAGGTGCCATGGTTGAACAGTCCATCGAGTCGGTCGCGGCCGCACGCTACCCGCACGGGCGGCTCGAGATTCTGGTCGTGGACGACGGTAGCACCGACGACACCTGGACCTACATCCAGCGCGCGGCTGCGCGCCATCCGGGCCTGGTTAGCGCGGTGCAATTCGAGCGCAACCAGGGCAAGCGCGCGGCGCTCGCGGCCGGATTCCGCGCGGCGCGCGGCGCTATCCTGGTCACGATCGATTCGGACAGCGTAATCGAAGCCGGCGCACTGCTTGCGATGGCGGGTCCTTTCCGTGACCCGCGCGTGGGCGCCGTCGCGGGGAAGGTCGCTGCATTGAATCGGGATCAGGGCATCATTCCACGGATGTTGCACGTGAGCTTCGTTCTTTCGTTCGATTTCCAGCGCAGCGTGCAGTCCACCTACCGCACCGTGTACTGCTGTCCCGGGGCGCTTGCCGGGTATCGGGCGAGCGTCGTGGGCGAGGCTCTGGAGCCTTGGCTCGCGCAGCGTTTCCTCGGGGTGCGCTGCACCTACGGCGAGGACCGCGCGCTCACGAACGCCATCCTGGAATGCGGATACGACACGGTGTACCAGGGCAGCGCCGTCGTCCGTACGCTGGTACCGGACACCTATGCCAAACTGTGCAAGATGTTTCTGCGCTGGGAGCGCAGCAATATCCGCGAAGAAATCCAGTTCGTCCGCATCGTGTGGAAGCGGCCGCTAGTGCCCATGGTGATTGCCGTGTTGGAAAAGCTCGTCACCAATCTGCGCTTTCCGATCACCTGGATCGCGACCGCCACGGTCGCGCTGATCGCCGTATCCGACCCGATGGTCCTGGTGCGCGTGCTGATCGCTATCGGGATCGGATCCGGCTTCTTCATGCTCTATTACGTATACATCGAAAGATCCATGCGTTTCGTGCACGGGATTCTTTACGCCTACTTCGCATTTTTCGCCCTGTGGTGGATCGTCCCCTACGCGATCCTGACCCTGCGTTCGCGCTCATGGATGACACGCTGACCCGCGCCTCGGCGGACATTGCAACCGAGGATCCGCCGGCCTTTGGTGCACGCGCCACGTCGATCAGACGCCGCCTCATTCGCAGGCTGCAGGCCAAAACATCGACCATCGCAATTGTCGGACTTGGATACGTAGGCTTGCCGTTGCTGCTGCGCTTCGCGGAGGTGGGCTATCGCGTGTTGGGTATAGACATCGACGCGGAAAAGATCGCCTCGCTGCAGGACGGCGAGAGCTACATCGAGCACATTCCCGGCAGGTCGATAGCGCGGGCCCGCGCAAGAGGACTGGAAGCGACCACGGACTTCGCCGGGGTCGCTGAAGCGGACGCCATCATCATCTGCGTGCCGACACCGCTGGGCCGGTACCGCGAGCCGGACCTGTCATTCGTAACGAATACCATAGACGCATTGGCGCCCTACCTCCGCCGGGGACAGATTGTCTCCCTCGAGAGCACCACCTACCCCGGAACGACGGATGAGGAGGTCAAGCCGCGCATCGAAGCCCAGGGGCTGACGGTCGGCGAGAATTTCTTTCTGGTCTTCTCGCCGGAACGGGAAGACCCGGGCAATTCGAAATATCGGACAAACACGATTCCCAAGGTTTGCGGCGGCGTCACGCCCGCTTGTCTGGAAGTCGGCCTTGCGCTGTATTCGCTCGCGATCGACAAGGTCGTGCCGGTAAGTTCCGCGCGAACGGCCGAGTTGACCAAGCTCCTGGAGAATATTCACCGCGCCGTCAACATTGGGCTCGTGAACGAGATGAAAATAATCGCCGATCGAATGCAAATCGACATTCACGAAGTGATACGGGCAGCCGCAACCAAACCTTTTGGCTTCGTGCCGTATTACCCCGGACCGGGGCTTGGAGGGCATTGCATCCCGATCGATCCGTTCTATCTGACATGGAAGGCCCGGGAATACGGGGTGCATACCAAATTTATCGAGCTCGCGGGCGAAATCAACAGTTCCATGCCGCAATGGGTCGTCGCCAAGTGTATTGACGCCCTGAATGAGCGCGGCAAGGCGGTTCGCGGCAGCCGCGTGCTCGTTTTGGGCATTGCCTACAAGAAGAATGTCGGCGATATGCGCGAATCTCCGGCCGTCGAACTGATGGAACTGCTCACGGATAAAGGTGCGCTAATCGATTACTCGGATCCCCACGTCGCCGTATTTCCGCGCATGCGGAAATACCATTTTTATTTTAAGAGCGTTTCTCTCGATGCAAAGGCCATCAGTGCCTACGACCTCGTCCTCTTGGCTACCGACCACGCTAAATTTGACTATGCCCTAATTCAGAAGCATGCGCAGCTTATCGTAGACACTAGAGGCGTATTCCTGAAGCCCCAAGATAACGTTGTGAAGGCGTAAGGCAGCCAACCCAGGTTCACTCCGAGGTGCTTCGAGTCACGGCATAAGCGCAACACGTTCAAAGAGTTCTCCTCCTCTTCTTTGAACGCTTTGGCCCAGAACGAGGTCGTTCTGGGTCTTTTCTTTTCCGGTGGGCGCTGAGCGGCCGCTTCTAGGAAGCGCGAGCGGCGGCAACGGGTCGAACTGAGACTTTCAGCGTGCCTCTAATAGCGTTGATTTCTCCCATTGGCATTCGGCGACGCAGCATGCAAGCGGGTATCAACCGCGTAATGCGCATATCGCTGATTCTTAAGTCTTGCAAAAAATGATATCCCACACCCCGTGGCCGAGCTTCAGGCCGCGGTCCTCGAACTTGGTCAGCGGCCGGTAGTCCGGGCGCGGCGCGAAGCCCGGCGCGGTATTGACCAGGCCGGGCGCGGCGGCGAACACCGCGAGTATCTGCTCGGCGTACTCCTGCCAGTCGGTAGCGGCATGCAGGTAGGCGCCCGGCGCGAGGCGCGAGGCGAGCAGCGCGACGAAGGCGGGCTGGATCAGGCGGCGCTTGTGGTGGCGTTTTTTCGGCCAGGGGTCGGGGAAGAAGATATGCGCGCCGGCGAGCGACGCGGGCGCGATCATGTGCTCCAGCACTTCGACCGCATCGTGCTGGATCAGGCGCACATTGGCGAGCTTGCCTTCGTCGATGAGCTTGAGCAGGCCGCCCACGCCCGGGGTGTGCACTTCGATGCCGAGGTAATTGTTCTCCGGGTGCGCCTGCGCGATGCGCACGGTGGTCTCGCCCATGCCGAAGCCGATCTCCAGGATCGTCGGCGCGCGCCGGCCGAACACCTGCTCGAAGTCGAGCGCGCCGGGCGCGTAGGCGATGCCGTAGACCGACAGCAGGGTATCGACCGCGCGCCGCTGCGCGTTGGACACGCGGCCCTGGCGCAGCACGAAGCTGCGTATCGGCGGATGGGAAGTTGGGGGCATCGGATGCCGCGCCTGGTGCCGGGGACCTCCCCGGCAGGCCTCAGGCGGCCTTGCCGATGATGCCGGTGGTGGGCGAACTCGGCGCGGCCGCGTACAGTTTCTTCGGCATGCGCCCGGCCAGGTAAGCCTCGCGCCCCGCCTCCACCGCTTTCTTCATCGCCTGCGCCATGAGCACCGGATTTTTCGCAGCCGCCACCGCCGTGTTCATGAGCACGCCATCGCAGCCCAGTTCCATTGCGATCGCGGCGTCGGACGCGGTGCCCACGCCGGCGTCGACGATCACCGGCACCTTCGCGTTTTCCAGGATCAGCTGCAGGTTCCAGGGGTTGAGTATGCCCATGCCCGAGCCGATGAGCGAGGCGAGCGGCATCACCGCGACGCAGCCGATTTCTTCCAGGCGCTTGGCCAGGATCGGATCGTCGCTGCAGTAGACCATCACCTTGAAGCCGTCCTTGACCAGGGTTTCAGCTGCCTTGAGCGTTTCCATCATGTTCGGGTAGAGGCTCTTCGGGTCGCCCAGCACTTCGAGCTTCACCAGCTCGTGGCCATCGAGGAGTTCGCGCGCGAGGCGCAGCGTGCGCACCGCGTCGTCCGCGCTGTAGCAACCGGCGGTATTGGGCAAATAAGTGTATTTCGACGGCGGCAGCGCATCGAGCAGCGAAGGCTCGCCCGCATTCTGGCCGATGTTGGTGCGGCGGATCGCCACCGTAACGATCTGCGCTCCGCTCGCTTCCACCGCGCGGCGGGTCTCGTCGAAGTCCTTGTACTTGCCGGTGCCGATGAGCAGGCGCGAGGCGTAAGCCTTGCCTGCGATAGTCAGGGAGTCCATAAATGCCTATTTGGTGTCGTCGACGCTCACGCGCGCGTCGCAGGAGACGGGAAAGTTGACCGAGCTGGCGATGAAACAATGTTCGTGCGCCTTTTCATGCAGCCTTTGCGCCAGTGCCGGGTCGCTGCCTTTGGCAACGACGACCTGCGGCCGCAGGCTGACCTCGGTGAAGCGCATCTTGCCATCCTTCAGTTGCATGGTGCCGCTGGCCTCGTCCGAATAGGCGACGACGTGCACGCCCGCGCGCGCCGCTTCCGCGAGGTAGGTGAGCATATGGCAGGTCGAAAGCGAGACTACCAGCAGGTCTTCGGGGTTGTGGCGCGAGGCGTCGCCGCGGAACACCTGATCCGCCGAACCCGGCAGCGGCGGCTTGCCCGGGACTTCGGTGACGTGGTCGCGCGAATAGCTCTCGTACGAACTGGTCGCGCCCCTGGCCGCACCGGTCCAGGTCACCTTGGCGCTGAAATGATGTACCTGGGCCATGCTCAGCCGCCTCCGACCGCGACCACGATTTCCAGCCGGTCGCCGTTGGCAAGCGCCGTCTGCGCGAAACGGCTGCGCGGCACGATCTCGCCGTTGCGCTCCACCGCAACGCGCTTGCCTTGGAGCTGCAGGCGTTGCAGCAGCGCGGCGACGTCGGTGTCGGAATCGACGCGCTGCGCGGCGCCGTTAACTTGGACTTCGATCACTTCTCGAACCTCTGTGAGCGGGCGGACTGCAGCCGGGAATGACACCAATTTTACGACAGTTCCAGCTGCAGGTCATCCTCGAATCACCGGCGACAGAACGCCAAGCGCTTCGCGTCAGGCGACAGGTGAGCGCCTGCTGCGCAGCGCGAGCATCAGCAGCGCGGTCAGGGAGAAAACAGCGCCGGCGTAGAAGGACACACCCGGACCAAGCCGGTCCCAAAGCAAACCCGCGAGCACGCTGGCAAGGAGCATCGCGACGCCGCTCGCCAGGTTGAAAAAGCCGAACGCCGTGCCGCGCAAATGCGCCGGCGCAGTGTCGGCGACCATGGTGGCCAAGAGGCCCTGGGTCATGCCCAGATGCAGGCCCCATAAGGCCACGCCCAGGGCGACCGCCGCCAGCCCCTGCGCCTCGGCCAGGACCAGGTCGGCGGCGATCAGCATGACCAGCCCCGCGCGCAGGAGCGCCATATGGCTCATGCGGTCAGCCAGTTTCCCCAAAGGATAAGCGCTGAACGCGTAGACGAGGTTCATCACCACCAGCACCAGCGGCGCGTAGCTATCGGGCAATCCCTGCTGCTGTGCGCGCAGGATCAAGAACGCCTCGCTGAACCGGGCCAGCGTGAACACGGCGCCGGCCGCGACCACGAGCCAGTAGGCGCTGCCCAGTTCGGCCAGCGTTTTCCACTGAATCGGATTGACCGGCTTGTGCCGGACTGCGCCCGTGCCGGGTTCCTCCACGCCGAATACCAACAGCAGCACGGCGATGATGGCCGGGATCAGGGCGTACCAAAATACGGTCCTGAAGTCCCCCGCCCAGAACAGCATCAGCGCTACGCCGAGCAAGGGACCGAGGAAAGCGCCGACCGTGTCCAGCGATTGGCGCAGGCCGTATGCCGCGCCGCGGATCTCCGGCGGCGCCAGATCGGCGACCAGAGCGTCGCGCGGCGCACCGCGTATGCCCTTGCCGATGCGGTCCATGAAGCGCGCCGCGAGCACCCAGTTCACCGACACGGCGAGCGCGAACAGGGGCTTGGAGAGCGCGCCCAGGGTATAACCGATCACCGCCAGCGCTTTTCGCTTGCCGAGGTAGTCGCTGAGCACTCCTGAAAAAACCTTGACGATCAGGGCGGTGGATTCAGCGATGCCTTCAACGATGCCCACGGCAAAGGCGCTCGCGCCCAGGCTCGAGACCATGAATACCGGCAACAGACCGTGAATCAGCTCGGACGAAACGTCCATGAACAGGCTCACGAAACCGAGCATCCAGATGCTGCGCGGAATGGCGGGGGAAGGCTTCAGGCCAGAGGTTGACATTCATCACTTGCAGATGGCTGGAGCCAAGTATGATATCGAATGTCGATAACGAGGCGCAATACAATCACCCGTGACCTTTTCCCGGCATTCAAGGATGGTGATTTGCGACGACTCACGCCCCCCGGGCGGCGTTCAGCCGCCTGC
>JADGRR010000068.1 GCA_017880745.1 Burkholderiales bacterium | reverse complement strand
CACTGAAGAGGGCAGCCGCGCGGCTGCCCTTTTTTCTTTGGCGCGCAGGCGTCCTCGCCTGTGTGCTCGCCAGTACGGCCGCATTCGATGCAAGCGCACAACCCGCGCCCGAACCGGCCTCGGGCTTCAGCCCGAAACAGGCGGTGCACGCACAGCGCTTCCTGCTCGTGGCCGCGCACCCACTCGCGGTCCAGGCGGGCTATGACGTGCTCGCGCGCGGCGGCACGGCGATCGACGCTGCCGTGGCGGTGCAGATGGTGCTCAACCTGGTGGAGCCGCAGTCCTCGGGCATCGGCGGCGGCGCTTTCATCCTGCACTACTCGGCCGCTGAGGCGAAGCTCACCGCCTACGACGGGCGCGAGACCGCGCCGGCCGCGGCGCGCGCGGACCGCTTCATCGGCGCCGACGGCCAGCCGCTCAAGTTTCTGGAGGCGGTGGTGGGCGGAAAATCCGTCGGCACGCCGGGTGTGCTGCGCGCGCTGGAACTCGCGCATGCGAAGTACGGCAAGCTGCCGTGGGCGGAATTGTTCGCACCTGCCATCCGGCTCGCGCGCGAAGGCTTTCCGCTATCGCCGCGCCTGCACAGCCTGCTCGAATGGGTGCGCCTGCCGGCGCGCGACCCGGCCATGCGGCGCATGTACTACCGGGACGACGACACGCCCAAGCCCGTGGGCACGCTGCTCAAGAACCCTGCGCTCGCCGACACGCTGCGAAAAATCGCGGCGCAGGGCGCGCACGCGTTCTACGAAGGGGAAATTGCACGCGACATTGCGCGCAAGGTAAGAAGCGCGCCCAACCCCGGCGATTTGAGCGAAGGCGATCTGGCGCAATACCGGGCGAAACAGCGCGAGCCGGTATGCGGAGCGTATCGGCAGTGGAAAGTCTGCGGCATACCTCCCCCCAGTTCGGGTGGTGTCGCCGTGTTGCAGGTGCTGGGCGTGCTGCAACGGCTTACACCGGAGGGCCTACCGTCAGACTCGGTCCGCGCCGCGCATCTGATCGTCGAGGCCGAGCGCCTCGCCTACGCCGACCGCGAACGCTATCTCGCCGATTCCGATTTTGTTCCGGTGCCGCTGGCAGGGTTGTTGTCGCCAGCGTATCTCGGCGCGCGCGCCGCCCTGGTCCGGCCGGATCGTTCGCTCGGCCGCGCCCTGCCCGGCACGCCGCCCGGCGCGCCGCTGGCCGAATTGGCCGACGACGCGTCGCCGGAGCTGGCCTCCACCAGCCACCTGTCCATCGTCGACGCCGAGGGCAACGCGGTGGCCATGACCACCTCGATCGAGTTCGCCTTCGGCAGCCAGCAAATGGTGCGCGGCTTCCTTCTGAACAACCAGCTCACCGATTTTTCCTTCGTCGCGCAACAAGACGGGAAGCCGGTGGCCAACCGCATCGAGCCGGGCAAACGCCCGCGCAGCGCCATGGCGCCGACCATGGTGTTCGACCGCAACGGCGCTCTGGTGTTGGCCCTGGGCTCGGCCGGCGGCAGCGCCATTATCAACCACGTGGTCAAGACCCTGGTCGCGGCGCTCGACTGGAACATGGACCTGCAGCAGGCGATCGACCTGCCCAACTTCGGCAGCCGCAACGGCCCCACCGAACTGGAACGGGGCACGGCCGCCGCGAGTTGGGCGGAGCCGCTGAGGGCGCTAGGCCACGAGGTGCGCCTGATCGACGTGACTAGCGGCGTGCACGCCATCCAGCGCACGCGCGCCGGGTGGAGCGGCGGCGCCGACCCGCGGCGCGAGGGCATGGCAAAGGGCGACTAGGGACGGCCTGAACTGGAAGCGTCCAGGGAAGTCGTTGCACCCTTCCCCCCGGCTGCTGGAAAATCCCCCAAGGTCAGCGCAAACTCCGCGTGCGTCACGGACCTGCTCCGCGCTTCGCCGGGTGCTTTATGCGCGCCCGCGGATTCACCTATAATCGCTGGACAATAATCGACAAACCGGAGGAGACCATGTTGAATACCCTGCGCCACATTGCCGCAATCGCCTTGCTTGCACTGGCCGCGCTGCCCGCCGCAGCGCAATATCCGTCGAAGCCCATACGCATGATCGTGCCCTTCCCCTCCGGCTCGGCAACCGACACCGTAGCCCGGATCATCGCCGCGCCGTTGTCGCAGGCACTGGGCCAGCCGGTCATCGTCGAGGACAAACCCGGCGCGGACGGCGCGATTGCAGGCGAACTCGTGGCGAGGTCCGCACCCGACGGCTACACCCTGCTCATGGCGACCAACAGCCCGCTTGCGGCAGTGCCGCTGTTGCGTAAGAACCCGCCCTACGACCCGATCGCCGATTTCACGCCGATCAGTTTCGTCGGCCGCTACACCTTCTACCTGCTGGTGAATGCCGGCGTGCCGGCGAAAACGCTGACCGAGTTGCTCGACTACGCGCGCGCCAATCCGGACAAGTTGAATTACGCCACGGGCAACACCACTGGCATCGTTTCCACCGGACAGATGCTCGCACTGGGCGGAGTGAAGATGGTACACGTGCCCTACAAGGGCGAGCCGGCTGCGATCACCGACCTGGTGGGCGGCAGGGTACACGTGATGTTCGCCACGCCGACCACTGCGCTCGCCTTCATCAAGGAAGGCAAGCTGCGCGCGCTAGCGACCACCAACGCGAAGCGCACCGCGCAGCTGCCCGACGTGCCGACCATGGCCGAGGCCGGCATGCCGCGCTTTTCCATCGGCACCTGGGCCGCCCTGTTCGGCCCGGCGAAAATGCCGCGCGACATACTCGATCGCCTCAATCACGAAGTGAACGCAGCGATGAAACGGCCCGACGTGCGCGAGCAGCTCGAGCGCCAGGCTTTCGAATATGCGCCTTCCACGCCTGACGAAATGGGCGCTTTCCTCAGGGACCAGATCGAAGTTTGGAGCCGCGCCATACGCGAGTCCGGGATCAAGCCGGAATAAGCCGGGGCTCGCCCCTCCTCTAGGCGCGAAGACATTCGAATCATCCCGCCAGCTGTTCTGCGAGGTGGCACAGCACCTGCGAGTCGACGTCCGGCGCGAGGCAATCGAAGACTCTCGGCTCGGGCATCGCCCGCAGCCAGGTGAGCTGGCGCTTGGCGAGTTGGCGTGTGGCGTAGATGCCGCGGTCGCGCAGCGTGGCGCGATCATAGGCGCCTTCGAGATGCTCCCAGGCCTGGCGATAGCCGACGCAGCGCATCGAGGGCAGGCCGGGGTCGAGCGCGTGTTTCCGGCGCAGCGCCGCAAGTTCCTCCACCAGCCCTGCAGCCAGCATGGTGTCGAAGCGCAGTTCGATCCGCCGGTGCAGAGCCGCCCGCTCAGACGGCACCAGCGCCGCCGGCACGAAACGGAACTGGGCCTGAGCGGCCACGCGCGATCCCTGCAGCGCCGACAGCGGCTTGCCGGTAATGCGGAAAACTTCGAGCGCGCGCTGGATGCGCTGCGCGTCATTTGGCTTGAACCGGGCGGCCAGGGGCGGGTCGATTCGCGCGAGTTCGGCATGCAATGCGGGCCAGCCTCGTTCCCTCGCCTCGGCCTCGATGGCGGCGCGCACTGCGGCGTCGGCCTGCGGCAGGTCCGACAGGCCCTCGCGCAGGGCCTTGAAGTAAAGCATGGTGCCGCCGACCAGCAGCGGCAGGCGGCCGCGGCCGGCGATCTCCTGCATCAGGCGAAGCGCATCGGCCCTGAACTGCGCGGCCGAATAGCTTTCGGTCGGATCGATAATATCGATCAGGTGGTGCGGCGCCGAGGCGCCCTCGGCGGCCGTCGGCTTGGCCGTGCCTATGTCCATGCCGCGGAACACTTGCGCCGAATCAACGCTGATGATCTCGACCGGATAACGCGCGGCAAGCTCGAGCGCCACCGCGGTTTTGCCGCTGGCGGTGGGCCCCATCAACAAGATTGCCGCAGGCAGGCTTGCGGGTGAGGATCTGGTCATCCGATTGGCGATGGACGCGGCGGGACGCGCCAACTCATGCGGCCGCGGTTCGCGCGCGACGCGCCTCGTAGGCCTGCAGATGGCAATATGCCGCCGCGAGCACGCGCGCGTCGGCGCTCGCGGCGCGCGCGTGGCGCAGCATGTCGCCTACGATGTGATCAGCTTCGACGCGCCCGCCGGCTTCCAGATCGCGCAGCATGGAGGCCGTGAACGACGAACCGCGCGCAAACAGCATGCTCTCCGTCCGCTGCAGCGATTCAGCGCGCGGCGCGTGGCCGGCCGCCGCCGCCGCCGCGATGCACGCGGACAAAGCCTCGCGCATCAACGCTTCCCCGTCGCTGGCGCTGAGGATCTCGCCCACGCTGGCGCGCATCAGGCAGGTCATTGCGGCGAGGCTCGCCAGCAGCACGAACTTCTCCCACATGTCCTGCTCGATGTCGGCGCTGACGCCGCACTCGACCGAAACCGGCGCATAAGCCTGCACCAGTTCCTGCAGCAGGTCGTTCGCATGCGCGTGATTGCCCGCGCGCGGGCCGCAGGTGATGCGCTGGAACTGGCTCAGATGGCGGATGCTGCCGTCCGCGTCCAGGGTCGAAGCGATGTAACAGCTGCCGCCGAGCACGCGCGCGCGGCCGAAAGCCCGCTCCAGCCGCTCCAAATGCGCCAGGCCATTGAGCAAAGGCAGGATCAGGGTATTCGGACCGACGGCTCCGCCGAGCGAAGCAATCGAGGCGTCGAGATCGTAGGCCTTGCACGACAGGATTACCAGATCGTAGTCTGGCCGAACGGCATCCTGCAGCACCGTGCGCACCGGAATCTGCGCGTCGCCGAGCGGGCTCTTGATCACGAGGCCGGTTTGCGCCAGTTTCTGCGCCCGCTGCGGCCGCACCAAAAAACTCACATCCGCGCCGGCCTGCGCCAGCCGGCCGCCGAAATAGCCGCCGACTGCGCCGGCGCCGAGTATCAGTATACGCATCGGACTCCCTCTAAACGTGTTCAAAATAAATGAGCCGACGTGCCCCGGCAGGGTTCAAGATCGGCAGGCCGCCGCGATCATGCCGCAGCAGTCCATTGAAACCGCTTCAGCGTCCGCGCAGGAACAGCTTGTCCAGATCGGCAAGGCTCATTTGATACCAGGTCGGCCTGCCATGATTGCACTGGCCGGAGCGCTCGGTCACTTCCATTTCGCGCAACAACGCATTCATTTCCGTCACCGTCAGCGGCCGGTGCGCGCGCACCGCGCCGTGGCAGGCCATGGTGGACAGCAGTTCGTGCTGGTGCTCAGTGAGCACGCGGCTGCCGCCGAACTCGCGCACCTCCTGCAGCAGCGCATGCGCCAGATCGGCGACGTCGGCGGAAACGAGCATGGACGGCACTGCGCGCACCGCCAGCGCCGTCGGTGACAGCGGCGCCATATCGAAGCCCAGCTGGCCCAGCACGCCGGCATGCTCCTCCACGGCCGCCACTTCCAGCCGGTCGGCATTGAAGGTCACCGGTATCAGCAGTTTCTGCATGCTCATGCCTTGCGTTTCGAGCGCGCCCTTGAGCTTCTCGTACAGGATGCGCTCGTGCGCGGCGTGCATATCGACCAGCACCAGGCCCTGGCGGTTCTGCGCCAATATGTAAATGCCGTGCAATTGCGCGATCGCATAGCCGAGCGGCGCGTCGGTGTCGGTGTGGGCCTCGGAGGGCGCGCCGGCAGCGATGGTTTCGTAAGCGGCCCGCGCTGCGCCACCAGCCGGCGCCGCGGCCAGTCCGGGCGGCGCGGAAAACAGGGCTTGGTAAGCGGCGGCCGGCTGCGCGACACCCAGGCTGGTCTGATAGGGCATGCGCCGGAAGTTCATTCCGGTGGCTGCAGGCATAAGTTGGACCGCGGCGGCGGGCGTCTGCGCTGCGCTGCCCGAAAGGGCCTTGCTCACCGCATGGAACACAAATTGGTGGATGGCGCGCGAATCGCGAAACCGCACCTCGGTCTTGGCCGGATGGACGTTCACGTCGACGCCCAGCGGATCGAGTTCCAGGAACAGCACATAGGCCGCGTGGCGATCGCCGTGCAGCAGGTCCTGGTAGGCCTGGCGCAGCGCGTGCGCGAGCAGCTTGTCGCGCACGAAGCGGCGGTTTACGAACAAGAACTGTGCATCGCGGGAACTGCGCGAGAACGCGGGCGAGCCGGCAAAACCCGAAAGCCGCAAGCCGGTCGATTTCTCGTCGAGCGCGCGCGCCGCGCCGGCGAATTCGGCGCCCGCTACCGCGGCAATGCGCCGCGCGCCATCGCCCGCAGGCAGATGCGAAATCACCCGGCCGTTGTGCTTGAGGGTGAACGCGACATCGGGCCGCGACAGCGCAATGCGATTGAACACGTCCTCGCAATGGCCGAACTCGGTCGCCTCAGTGCGCAGAAACTTGCGCCGCGCCGGGGTGTTGAAATACAGGTCGTTCACTTCGACGCTGGTACCGCCCGAATGCGCCGCGGGCTGCGGCGCGCCTTGCGCGCCACCCTCGGCGCTGAGGCTCCACGCGTGCGCCGCGCGCTCGGTGCGGGTGGTGAGCGCGACGCGCGCCACCGACGCGATCGAGGCCAGCGCCTCGCCGCGGAAACCGAGCGAACGCACCTGTTCCAGATCGTCCAGACTGGCGATCTTGCTGGTGGCGTGGCGCGCGAACGCCAGCGGCAGGTCCGCCGCCTCCATGCCGGCACCGTTATCCGTGACCTTGAGTTGCTTGACGCCGCCCTGCATAAGACTCACGCTGATCTCCGTAGCGCCGGCATCGAGGCTGTTCTCCAACAGTTCCTTCAGCACCGAGGCCGGGCGCTCCACTACCTCGCCGGCGGCAATCTGGCTGATGAGAGTGTCGGGAAGAAGGCGGATCGAGGGCATGGCTATAGGCATTTTTCGTGGGCAAGTATACCGGGAACGCAGCGCGCTTGCGGTAAGATACCGCCTGTTTTTGCAGCCTCGAATTCTTGCCGGAAAGGTATTGATGGAACTGCTGCTGTATCTCTGGGATCTGCTAATCAATCTGGACAAGCATCTCGCCAGCCTGCTCGCGCAGCACGGCGTCTGGGTGTATCTGCTGCTGTTCCTGATCGTGTTCTGCGAGACCGGCCTGGTGGTGACGCCCTTCCTGCCGGGCGATTCGCTGCTGTTCATTGCCGGGGCCCTGACAGCCACGGGCAGCGGCACCGGCCAGCTTGATCTCGCCATGCTGAACCTGCTGCTGATCGCGGCGGCGGTGCTCGGCAATACCAGCAATTACTGGATCGGCCGCTATTTGGGGCCCAAGGTATTCGGCTGGGAGGATTCGACCTTCTTCAACCGCCGCGCATTCGACAAGGCCCACGGCTTCTACGAGCATCACGGCGGCAAGACCATCATCATCACCCGTTTCCTGCCGATACTGCGCACCTTCGCACCTTTCGTCGCCGGGGTGGCGCAGATGACGCACGCGCGCTTCCAGGCCTACAACGTCACCGGCGGCGCGCTCTGGGTGGTTTCGCTGACGGTCGCAGGCTACCTGTTCGGCAATATCCCGTGGGTGAAAGACAATCTCACCCTGATCATCCTCGCGTTGATCATCATTCCCGGCCTGCCGGCACTGGTCGTCGCAATACGAACCTGGCTAGAGCAGCGCCGCGCGCGCCTGGCGGGAAAGGGCTAGGGCGGAATTCCGCTGCCGGCTGGCGTCGGCATGAAATTGCCGATTCGCTAGTCGGTAGCCCGGATTGCGGCCAGCGTGGATCTCGCCAGCGGCGGGTTCTTGGCGAAGTAGCGTTTGATGCCCTTGAAAATGGCCTGCGCCATTTTTTCCTGGTAGGCCTCGTCGTTGAGCCGGTGTTCCTCGTCCGGATTGCTGATGAAGGCGGTCTCGACCAGGATCGAAGGGACGTCGGGCGCCTTCAGCACGGCGAAGCCGGCCTGCTCCACATCGTGCTTGTGCAGCGCGTTCACGCCGCCAAGTTCGGACAGCACCGCCTTGCCCAGCTTCACGCTGTCGTTGATCTGCGCCGTCAGGCTCAGGTCGGCGAGTGTCATCGCCAGAAAACGGTCCTTCAGGTCGAGATTCACCCCGCCGATCAGATCGGCCTCGTTCTCGCGTTTGGCCAGCCATTTCGCCGCAGTGCTGGTTGCGCCGCGTTCAGACAGCGCGAATACCGAGGAGCCGCGCGCATGCGGCTTGATGAAGGCATCGGCGTGCACCGACACGAACAGGTCGGCCTGTACCCTGCGGGCCTTTTGCACGCGCATCTGCAGCGGAATGAAATAATCGCCGTCGCGGGTGAGCACCGCGCGCATGTTGGGCTCAGTGTCGATGATGGACTTCAGTTTCCTCGCGATGGTGAGAGTCACGTTCTTCTCGCGGCTGCCCCCTCGGCCTTTGGCGCCCGGGTCCTCGCCGCCGTGCCCCGCGTCGACGACGACGGTCACCAGCCGCGCCACCACCGGCTTGCCTTTGGGCGTCGCTTCCGCCTTGAGCGCAGGCTCGGCTCGCGCGGCGAGTTTCGGCGCTTCCTGCGCGGCGCTCGGCGCCGGCTCGGTTCTTTGCCCCTCCGCCTCGGCCGCCACTTCGGGCTTCTGCAACAGCGCCATGAGCGGATCGGTCGGCACCAGCGGGTAGACGTCGAGCACCAGGCGATGTCCGTACTCGCCCACCGGTTTGAGCGTGAAAATCTGCGGCTTGACCTCGGTCTTGAGATCGAACACCAGGCGCACCACACCCGGCCTGTAGCGGCCGGCGCGCATGTGGCCGATATAGGGATCGTTCGGCAGGACTTTGCCGGCAATCTCCTGCTGCACGCTCGCGATGTCGACGTCTTCCAGGTCGAGCACCAGGCGCTCGGGGTTTTTCACCAGCAGCAATTCATGCCGGATAGGCTTGTCGGCCTCGATCGTGATGCGGGTGTATTCCAGCGCCGGCCAGATGCGCACCGCGCTGACGCGATCGGCGGCGACGGCGCTGTCCAAAACCGCCATCGCGGCAAGCGCAAGCAGAGCGAACTTGCCGCAGTAAAACCCGAAGCGTGCCCCACCGCGCGCAGCCGAAGATTTCAGAGCGGCATTTGCATCAGTCGGTGTACGCATGCCTTGCCACTTTCGGTTCCGGGGCGGACGCTTAGGTCACGCCCGTCGCCGGCAAACTCGAGCGTGATGTCGAGGTCGGCGACAGGCAGCAGCCCGGCCGCCTTTTCCGGCCATTCGACCAAGCAGACCGAGGTGTCGTTGAAGTATTCGTTGAAGCCCGCATCGCGCCATTCATTCGGGTCTTTGAATCGATAAAAATCAAAGTGGTATAAGTTTAACCTAGAAAGCGTATAAAGTTCAACCAAAGCGTAAGTCGGGCTTTTTACCCGGCCCTGATAGCCCAGGCCGCGCAGCAGGCCGCGCGCGAGCGTGGTCTTGCCGCTCCCGAGGTCGCCATGCAAGTAGAGCGCGAGGCCCGGCGCGATCACGCGCGCCAGGCGCGCGCCCAGCGCGCGCGTCGCGGCCTCGTCTGGCAAATGCATTTTTAGCATGCTGTGGTTATGATTAGGCATGTCCGAAGCAGCAACGAATTACGATTACGCCCTGCTCGCCCGCGCCGTCAAGGCCTGGGGGCGCGAACTCGGGTTCCAGGCGGTGGGTATCGCCGACACCGATCTCGCCGCCGCGGAAGGCCGTCTCGCCGAATGGCTCGCGGCCGGATTACACGGCGAGATGGATTATATGGCAAGGCACGGTTCGACACGCGCGCGCCCGGGGGCGCTCCGCCCCGGCACGCTGCGCGTGATCAGCGCGCGTATGAACTACAGACCGCAGGCCGCCGAGGCCTGGTCGGTGATCGGCGCGCCGGAGAAGGCCTACATCGCGCGCTACGCCACCGGTCGCGATTACCATAAGGTGCTGCGCCGGCGGCTGCAACAACTCGCCTCGCGCATAGAGGGTGAGATCGGCGCCTTCGGTCACCGCGTCTATACCGACTCGGCGCCGGTAATGGAGGTGGAACTGGCGGCTAAGAGCGGTCTGGGCTGGCGCGGCAAGCACACGCTGCTGCTCTCGCGCGATGCCGGCTCGTATTTCTTTCTGGGCGAAATCTACACCGACCTGCCGCTGCCGGCCGATGCCCCGGTTGCAGATCATTGCGGCAG
>JADGRR010000553.1 GCA_017880745.1 Burkholderiales bacterium | reverse complement strand
CACCTCCCCGATCAGGATCACGTCGGGCGCCTGCCGCAGGGTGTTCTTGAGCGCCGCCTGCCACGACAGGAGGGCGAGCGTTGCGGCCACGAGCAGTGGACCGACACCAAGCATGGCCTTCGCGGCACTATGACTAATTACCAGGCTGGCGAGCGCGTTGGGATGACGTTGCAGACCAGCAATCAGCGCGCCGTCGGCTTTTGTGCGCAGGCGTGACGGCGGCATTTGTGAAAGCGCATCTTCCAGTCTATCTCGCAGACGATCGGTGAGATCGCACTCGGCGCGTGCCGCGCGGAGGTCAGCGAGCATGCCGGCGCCGCTCGACAGAACAAGGCTGACGATCGAGCAAGTGAGAGCGGTTGCTTCAAAAACTCCATCTTCGATCAGGCGCCCAGCGAAAGCCGCAAGCGAACCAGCAAAGATGATCCGGAGCAGCGTTCGCCCGATCTGCCAGCACAGCGTAGCATGCAGGCCCTCCGCACCGAAATTGCGGGCAAGACCGAGCGCATAGTTACGGCCAGTTGAAAACTCGGCGAGGCGTGCCGCGGTTGCCGGGTCCTGGCGGCGTTGAGCCGGCTTTGCGTCGTTCGATATTCGCATATGTATCTCGTGCATCGATCTTTGCGGTTGCCCTTTGATCCACGTCAATAAACATGCGGCGCACAGTGGCTAGGTGACTGAGACCTTTGAAAGGGCCCTAATATGACGAATTCCTTGCTCGTGGAACTATCGCGGCTGCAATTCGCGCTGACTGCGATGTACCACTTTCTGTTCGTGCCGCTAACGCTGGGGCTATCCGTACTCGTGGCGATGATGGAGACCGTCTACGTGATGACGGGTAGAACCATTTGGTGCGACATGACCAAGTTCTGGGGCCTGCTGTTTGGCATCAACTTCGCCCTTGGTGTTGCCACCGGCATCACCATGGAATTCGAGTTCGGAATGAACTGGGCGTTTTACTCGCACTATGTCGGCGACATTTTCGGCGCGCCGCTCGCCATTGAAGGGCTGATGGCCTTTTTTCTGGAAGCAACCTTCATCGGTCTCTTCTTCTTCGGTTGGGACAAGCTGTCTTCGCGAGCGCATCTCGTTGTTACCTGGATGGTAGCGCTGGGCAGCAATTTGTCGGCGCTGTGGATCCTGATAGCCAACGGCTGGATGCAGAATCCGGTCGGCGCTGCCTTCAATCCCGATACCATGCGCATGGAAGTGACCGATTTCGTGGCAGTCTTGTTCAATCCGACCGCGCAGGCGAAGTTCGTGCACACCGTGTCTGCAGGTTACGTCTGCGGCGCCGCCTTCGTACTGGGTATTTCGGCTTTTTACATCCTGCGCGGACGTCATATCGAGCTCGCAAAGAGATCGTTCGTGATCGCGGCGGCCTTCGGCGTCGCGGCTTCTTTGTCGGTCATCGTACTCGGTGACGAGAGCGGATATACCATCACCGACAACCAGAAAATGAAGCTCGCCGCCATGGAGGCGATGTGGAAGACCGAACCGGCGCCGGCTTCCTTCACCGTCTTCGGCATTCCGGACATGCAGGCGCGCGAGACGCGCTATGCCATCGAGATTCCCTGGGTGATGGGGCTGATCGGCACCCGCTCGATCGACCAGCAGATCCCCGGCATTTTCGATCTCGTGAAGAGGGCCGAGGGGAACATCCGCAACGGCCTGGTCGCCTACGACGCCCTCGTAAAGCTCAAGAAGAATCATGCCGACGCGGCAGCCCGCGCCGTCTTCGAGAAGACCCGCGGCGATCTCGGCTACGCCCTGTTGCTGAAGCGCTATGTCGAGAACCCGGCGCAGGCGACGCCGGAGCAGATCCACGATGCGGCCTGGTCGACCGTGCCCAGCGTCCCGTCCATCTTCTTCACCTTCCGCTTCATGGTGCTGTTCGGCTTCGCGCTGCTGGCCGTGTTCCTGATCTCGCTCTGGTACACGATGCGGGAGGCGGAGGCGCCGCGCTGGCTGTTCCGGCTCGCGCTTTTCGCGTTTCCGCTGCCCTGGCTCGCCGCTGAACTGGGTTGGTTCGTCGCCGAGTTCGGCCGGCAGCCGTGGATCATCGACGGTGTGCTGCCGACCTTCCTGGCAACCTCGGAACTCGGCGTCTTCAATCTGGTGCTGACGATCATCGGCTTCACGGCGGTCTATGGCGTGCTCGCCGTCATCGAATGCAGGCTGATGCTGCAGGCCATCAAGAAGGGCCCTGATGCCGTGGGCGAAATGGGCTCCTTCGGTCAGTTCACAACGACAACCGACGCCGGCGCCATCGCGCCGGCCGAGTGATCCTCACAGGTCTGGTCAGGGAATACGATCATGATGCAACTTATTTTCGATTACACCACGCTGCGCCTAATCTGGTGGGTGTTGCTGGGAGTCCTGCTGATTGGCTTTGCCGTCACCGACGGCTTCGACATGGGCGTCGGCGCGCTGCTGCCCTTCGTCGCGAAAACCGACACCGAGCGGCGCGTCGCCATCAACACCGTCGGTCCGGTTTGGGAAGGCAATCAGGTCTGGTTCATTCTGGGCGGCGGGGCGATCTTCGCGGCCTGGCCGGCGCTGTATGCGCTGAGCTTTTCCGGATTCTACCTCGCGATGTTCCTGGTGCTGTTTGCGCTGATCCTGCGTCCGGTCGGCTTCAAGTATCGCTCGAAGCGCGAGGGCATCGCGTGGCGACGGAACTGGGACTGGGCGCTGTTCGTCGGCGGGGCCGTTCCGGCGTTGATCTTCGGGGTCGCGGTCGGCAACGCGCTCAAGGGAGTGCCCTTCCACTTCACCGACGATCTGCGGC
>JADGRR010000552.1 GCA_017880745.1 Burkholderiales bacterium | reverse complement strand
TCAATGGTTCTTTGCCAACCGCGAGGCGGCAACCCCGATCGCAACAGCGGAAACCGGCATCGAAGAATCCTACGCGGTGCGGGCATGGGACGAGTACACCGCGGACGAGATCTTTCCCCGCGATGGCGACGCCAATACCGCGGCCGTGCAATCCCTGATCGAGATCAGTTCGCTGATCCGCTCGGTACCGAACCGGGGCAAGCGCACCGCCGACAGCTACATCAACCGCGACTATATCCGCGCCGCCTGGAGCGATCTGGCCGCAGCACCCGCAGGCCGAACCTGATGCCATCGCCGCATCCCTTCGCCACGATCGATTATGGCAACCGGCTGCGCGCGGGGGTGCTGATTCCCTCGGGCAACTCGGTGGCCGAGCCGGAACTGCGGGCGATGCTGCCGCCTGACGTGTCGATGCTGGTCACTCGGCTTGCCCTGCGTGGAAGCTCGCGCGACGAGCTCATGCGCATGCTCGACCAGCTCGAGGCCGCGGCAGCGCTGCTGGCCGATGCCGATGTCGACGTCGTCGTCTTCCACTGCACCGCGGTCTCGACCTTCGCCCCCGACATGGCGGTGGGAATCCGGGACCGAATTGCCAAGGCAACCGGCAAGAAGTGTTTTACGACGGCCGATGCCATGCTTGGCGCCCTATCGAAGCTGGGTGCCAGGCGGATATCGCTGCTCACGCCCTATATCGACGAGGTGCACCGGCGCGAGATCGATTTCCTGGAAGCCAACGGTTTTGAGGTCGAAGGCGGCGCCAACCTCGGGATCGACACCAACGCGCAGATGTCGCAACTGGAGCCGCAGGCCATTCTGGACTGGGCGCAGCGAAACATCAGCGAAGCCGCGGACGTTTGCTTCCTAAGCTGCACGGCGATCAAGTCGGCGCCGGTCATTGCCGAACTCGAACGGCGGTGCCGAAAACCGGTCGTTACCAGCAATCAGGGCATGATCTGGCATTTGCTGCGGTCGAGCGGGATAGCCGCGTCAGTCACCGGCTTCGGGATGCTGTTCGACCGCACCGCAACATCGTAGTCCCATTGTTGTGGCCGCCGCCGCCCGCTAGGAATCGATCCACGACGACAGCAGCGACAGTCTGAAAGCGCGAGGAGGAAATCATGGACGATCAAAACCGTCGCGACGCCGGCATGGCCCGGCGCCGCAAGGTGCTCGGCAATAGCTGGGTCGACAAAGCCAACGCCAACAAGAACTCATTCAATACTGAATTCCAGGATTTGATCACGCGCTACGCCTGGAACGAGATCTGGACCCGGCCGCATTTCGATGAGCGCACCCGGCGCGTGCTTGTGATCGGCACCCTGGTCGCGCTTGGCGCATGGGACGAGTTCCGCCTCCACGTGCGCGCGGCGCTCACCGAGGGCGGCTTCACGCCTGACGATATCAAGGAAATTTTGTTGCAGCAGGCGATCTATTGCGGCGTGCCCGCGGCCAATCATGCCGTCAGGGAGGCATCAGCGATGGTAGGGGAGTTAGGACTGCTCAAGAGCTAGGTCCGACGTCGCGCTGCGACCGGTCCGCGGCTGGGCAGGACGCTCGAACACCATGACAACAGCGGTGCCGAGCAGCATCAACAGTTCGGTCGCATGCAGATTGAGTGCCGCGGTCTCGCCGACCTGCGACGCCATTACCATGCTCGCAAAGCTGATCAGGCTGCCGATGCCAAGCGCCATGGCAAGCGCTTCGTCGCTGCCGCCGGTCTTGCGGATCGCGGCGCGGGCGAGCGAAGCCAAAAATATCGCGAAGAACGCCACCACCGTGAACTTGCCGAGCGCCAACAGCCAGGCGGCGCGGGCCGTGCCCATTGCCGCCAGTTGCATGTTATCGCTGATGAACAATCCCACCGCGATATTCGGCCGCTCATAGAGGCTGTGGATCGGCGAAACCATGATCCTGTAGGCGACAATGGTCCAGGTCGGAATGAAATAGGCCGCCAGCAACGCGCCGTTGAATGAGCTGATCCGCCAGTTTGTGGACATTGTCGCTTCCCGCTTTTCCGCTGGCCCCGAATGGGCGTGGCGGCTTTGCGGGCGAGCTAACTCGTTTAAACTGAGAGCGGCAATTTAAACCCTTTGTTTACCTTAATGGCCGCGGCGGCAGGACCTGCATACCGCTCTATCGCATCAGCCGGAATTCGCAGCAGTGGATTTGCGCGCCCGCTTTGGATCGATCAGGCCGTGATCGGCTTGCGATAGACGTCCTTGGTCGCGATCTTGCCGTCCCTGAAGGTATAGCGCTCGATGCCGCGTTGCTCGCGTTCGGCGCCAGTCGCCCTCGCTGTCTCGCTTACCCGAAAGGTCATGAAGGTCGTGTCCGGCAAATGATGGTAGACGACTTCATGAAACCGCTGCGCCGAGAACTCTGCCTTCTGCTCGGCCAGATGGGCGGCAATGGCATCGGCGCCGGCGAGCGATTTGGTGACGGATACGCCGTCGTGATAGCTCCACAGGAAATCCGGCGTGACGGCCTGATACAGGGCCGCCATGTCGGCGCTGAGAAAAGCGCGTGCAAAGGCCCTGAACAGAAGCTCCCGCTCGCTTTGGTCCGGGGTCATGGGCGGGCTCTCCATCGTGCTCATTTCGAATAGCATACGGCGCCTTGCGGCCGGCGGCACGCTCCTTCCCGGCACGCTGCTCTCGCGTCAGGTCCTCAAGCCCTGATCCGGACGACCGTCCGCCTCGCACGAGGCCGCCCTGAACGGAAGCGGAATCGAAATGCCTGCCATGACGGCGCTTGCCTTCCCTTCGCTCCGCGGTAGCCCTAAAAGGCGCGGCA
>JADGRR010000551.1 GCA_017880745.1 Burkholderiales bacterium | reverse complement strand
GGGCCGCGCGAAGGCGCTCGCCGTCACCGGGCCGAAACGCGCGTCGATCGCGCCGGAGATTCCGACGGTGGCGGAAGCGGGACTGCCCGGTTACGTCGTCACCGGCTGGTTTGGCCTGCTCGCGCCGGCGCAAACACCGCCCGCGATCGTCGAGCGCCTGAACGCGGAGATCAACCGTGTGCTCCCGTCGCTTCGCGAGCGCTACGCGGAACTCGGCACCGAACTCGTCGGCGGTACGTCGCGCGAATTCGGCGCGTTCATCAAGTCGGAACTCGCGAAGTGGGCGCAGGTTGTGAAGGCATCGGGGGCGAAGCCCGATTAAGCGCATCCGTTCAGCTGAACGCGGATGTTGCCCATGTCATGCCCGCCAGTGCTGAAACTGCGACTTCGATCATGGCCAGGGTGGCGTCGGAATAACCGGATACGCGACGCCCGGTGTTTTTGAGGTTGGCCAACGGGTCATTCGGCGCGGTGATGTCTACGACCAGATTGACTGCTCCGATGATTGCGCCTTGATCGGTGCGCAACGGATGGGCATACGCCATTCCAAGCCTGCGGCTGCGATCCGGCCGTTCGATCAGAATCTCGCGGCCGTGATATTCCCGGCCTTGCCGCAGCGCGAGCGCCATCCAGCATTCTTCATGGCGAATCGGGGTCCCGTCACTCCAATACAATCTGCATGAACCGCAGTAACGATCCGCGGGGTCCCGCAGTTTTGGCGCGCGGCCCCAGACCGCTTCAGCCAGAGGATTGAAATACGTGATCAAACCTGATGAGTCGCAGGTATAAGCACCTGCCGGAATCACATCCAAAATGCCGTGCCAGGTTCTCACGCTGTCAGGCGAGCAAGGCTGCGGGGAAAGGTTACGATTGGACAATCCGGGGCCTCCGTTGAAAGCGGCTATTTAGCGAGTTATCGACGACGGGGAACATTTTGTCGGTTTTCGCAAAGCTTGTTCTGTACTGTAGCGAACATATGGGAACAACACTTATGCGGTGCCCGGTTTCTTTCGCCGCGGTGGATTCGTGCTAGTCCGCAACCGCGCCCGAATCCTTCACGACCTTCGCCCATTTCACGATTTCGCTGCGAATATGCGCGCCGAACTGCTCGGGCGTGCTGCCGAGCGTATCCGAATCGACCGCCCGATAGCGCTCTATCACGTCGGGCAGTTTGAGCAGCGCGACCGACTCGGCGTTCAGGCGCGTGATGATGTCGCGCGGCGTGCCGGCGGGCGCCGCTATGCCGTGCCAGGTACTCACGTCGTAGCCGGGCACGCCGGCTTCGCCGATCGTCGGCAGCTCCGGCGCCTGCGGCGAGCGCTGCGCGGTGGAAATGCCGAGTCCGCGCAGCTTGCCGGACTGGATATGCGGCATCGAGGCCGACGCGCTGGCGAGGGCGACTTCGACCTGCCCGCTGATGATGGCGACCGTCGCGGGCGCGCCGCTCTTGTAGGGGATGTGGTTCATTTTCACCTGGGCGAGGGTGCTCAGGTATTCGAACGCAAGGTGGCTGGTGCTGCCCGATGACGCGTAATTCAGTTGACCGGGCCGCGCCTTGGCGAGCGCGAGCAGTTCCGCCACGGACCGCGCCGGCACCGACGGATGCACCGTCAAGATATAAGGGCTGGAGATCAGCAGCGCGATCGGCGCGAAATCCTTCACGAGGTCGTAGTTGAGCTTGTGGTAAAGAGACGCGTTGATCGCGTGCGACAGGCTCAGGTAAAACAATACGTAGCCGTCGGGCGCAGCGCGCGCGGCGATTTCGGCACCAATGTTGGCACCGGCGCCCGGGCGATTGTCGATCACCACCTGCTGGCCGAGCCGCTCGGCGAGCTTCTGCCCGAAAATCCGCGCGGTCGTATCGGTGTTGCCGCTCGTGTACGGCACGATCAGGCGCACCGGCTTGGTTGGATACGGCTGTGCGACGCACAAACAGGGCGCGATCAGCAATGCGGCGGCGGTTACGCATCTCATAAGTCACCAGGCTTCCGTGCAATCAGTTTTGAGACACGTGCGCACATGCCATATACAATTATCCGTCCGGGGCATTCAAAACAACAGGCCCACGGATTGTAGGCTCAGGGGGAGCGATGAATCAACGCCGCAGGATATTGCTGGTCGCAGGCGCAGGCGCGGGCGCGCTCGCGGCGCCGTTCGCGTCTTTAGCGCAACAGCAAGGCAAAGTCTGGCGCATCGGATATTTGTCAACGCGCAATCGGCCGGTATCTCTCGACTCCAGTAATTCCGGTGCGTTCCTGCAAGGCATGCGCGAGCTAGGTTATGTTGAGGACAAGAACCTCACGATCGAGTGGCGTTTTACGGAGGGGAGGCCGGAATTGCTGCCGGTGCTCGCAGCAGATTTGGTGCGGTTGAAAGTTGACGTAATTGTGACGAGTCCCACGCCTACCACTCAAGCGGCGCAGAAAGCGACAACCACTATCCCCATCGTCATGGTAAGCGTTGCCGATCCGGTCGACAGTGGCCTGGTCAAAAGTCTGGCGCATCCCAGTGGCAACATTACCGGCTTGTCAAACATCAGTACCGAGGTTATTCCCAAGCAACTGGAGATGCTGCTCGGCATGATGCCCAAACTTTCCCGCGTGGCGGTTCTGCTGAACCCTTCGAACTCGACCAGTGCTTCGGGACTAAAGATCCTCCGCTCCGCAGCCCAAAAGGTCAGGGTGACGGTTGTGCCGGTGGAAGCGCGAACGCCGGCAGAGATCGAACAGGCACTTTCCGCAATTGCGCGGGAGAAGACTCGGGCGGTCATCGTAGTGGCTGAGCCGTTATTCAATCA
>JADGRR010000550.1 GCA_017880745.1 Burkholderiales bacterium | reverse complement strand
TTTGTTTGAAATTCGAATGTCTTGCCCCGGTAGTGGCAATACTGCCACAAATACCCGCAATATCGCCCGCATCCAGTCTCCACGGGCAACACGGCCATCAATAGAGCAGCCAGCCAACCCACGGACGGTGAAAAGTCATTTGCCGGGCCTGGGCGAGCCTGTACTAATGGATTTGCCGTTTGTCAGCAAAATTGTACGCGGATTTGTAGCAATCGCGGGTGGAGCACTATGGAAGGAATGATCGGCCCGGCGCGCGCGCGGGGTACTGGGCTCGACCGCTCATCATGGTCAGCTCGTGCCGATCGGGGTCAATCCGACGCGTATCCGCGCGATCGGGAACCTGCGCTCAACGGTGCCGCCGACGCGGCGATCCAGAAGGAAATTGCGCCCGGAACCTCATTCCGACTTTACATGCTCGAACGCCTACGCGGGCGCACCCGCATCCGAATCGCCATCGGCATTGTCTATATCTGCGTGGCGCTGGTTTACTTGAGCTGGCGCACCACGGTTTTCAATCCGGACGCGCCGATATTCTCCCTGATCTTTTATATTTCCGAAGTTATCGGATTTCTTCTTGCGAGCAGCATGATCGCAATTGCGTGGCACTATCGCTATCGCCAGAACGTTGCCGCGCCGCCTGGATTGAAAGTCGACGTCTTTATTCCGACCTACAACGAAAATGTAGTCATGCTGCGGCGGACGGTGCTGGCAGCCATGCACATCCGCTATCCGCATGAAACCTGGCTGCTCGATGACGGCAACCGAGCCGAGGTCAAGGCAATCGCCGACGAGCTCGGCTGCCGCTACATCGCGCGCACCAAGAATACCCACGCCAAGCCGGGCAATCTCAATAACGCGCTTAAATACGCCACCGGCGATTTTATCGCGATAATGGATGCGGACTTCGTCGCCCAGATCAATTTTCTCGACCGCACGCTCGGCTATTTTTCCGATACCGGCGTCGCCTTCGTTCAGAGCCCGCAGAGCTACTACAACATTACAGCCTTCCAATATCGCTCGGAAAACCGCGACCGCTATCTCTGGCACGACGAGGGGCCGTTCTACGACGTGCTTCAGCCCGGCCGGGATTACTGGAACGCCACCAGTTCGTGTGGGACATCCGTCGTCTATCGCCGCAGCGCGATCCTCGACATCGGCGGATTTGCGCCGGAAACGGTGACCGAGGACATGCACACCGCCGTCCGGCTGCACAAGCGCGGTTATAAATCCGTCTACTATCCTGAACCGCTGGCGTTCGGCGTGGCGCCCAACGATCTGGCGGAATACGCCAAGACCCGGCACCGCTGGGGGCAGGGCAACATTCAGGGACTGCGGTGCGAGGGCGTGCCGTTCAGTCGCGGCCTCACCCTTATGCAGCGGATTTGTTACCTGCAGCTCGGCTTGATGTACCTGGAAGGTTGGCAGCGCCTCATCCTCTATCTCGCGCCGCCGTTCATTCTGATGACCGGGCTCTATCCGGTCGGCCCTACACCGTATTTCTTCTGGTTCTTCGTGCCCTACCTAGTGCTCGATTATCTTTGTTTCGAGGAGACGTTGCGGGGTTATGGGCGGGTCTATTTGAACGAGCAGCTCTGTATGTCGCGCTTCCCTATTTATATCCTGTCCACATTCGCGCTGTTCCGCGACTACGCGCAATGGCGGGTGTCGTCGAAGAAGATCATCGGTGATCTTCCGGTCTATCTGCTTTCGCCGCAGATCGCGGTCCTGATTCTCAACATTATGGGGCTTGGTTTCGGCATCAGCACTATCGTCAACGGTATTGACCCGGTCGTGCCCGCCTGGATCACTGGCTTCGTTTGTCTCTTTGCCGCGGTCTATGCTTTGCTCGCATCGCTTGTGATAAAAGAGGCTGTCAAGCGTGCGAAATATAAGCGGGAGGATTTTCGCTTTGATATTCCATTGCCGGTGCGGGTCGACAATGGGTCTGGAGCGCCGCTCGATGGTCAGGTTTCGTCGGTTTCAACAGCCGGCATGACGTTCACGTTATCGAACCCCCACGCAGCGGGACGGTCATCGCAATTCACAGGTTCGATCTTCCTCCCGAATGGACCGGTGCGCTTTGCCGCCAGGATCGAGCCGCCCGAAGAAGTCTTGCGCGCGCACGGCAAGGCCTTGGGTCCCGGCGAAATCGCGCTGCTTTTTCAATGGTACGATCAGGAAGCCAAAGACCGACTCGACCAAACGCTGCATGCCTGCGGCTGGCACCGGCGTTTTGTCTATCCATCTGAATATATGACGACGCCGATCGAATGGCTGCAGCAAATGCTCGCCAGGAAAGTGTCGTCAGTGCCGCTGGAGAAGTGGAAATACGTGCTCTATCGCCGCAAGTGCGACGGCGACAAACGTCTGGCCCTGGGGGTCTTGCAGACCGCGGGCGCCTCCCGGCCATACGGTCGGCTGGTCGCCTTCGAGGGGCTTGCGGTCGGGGAACAACTTGTGATCGTTGGACCGGACGCCGCCGCATGGGATGTCCGGATCGTCGCGCGTGGCCGTCAGCCCGATCCGAGCGAAGTCGAGATCGAGGGCGCGACCATAATCAACTACGATGTAATGCCGGTTCACGCAATCAATGGCGGAAGCGGTGGCCACGCTGTCAAAGAAAAAGAATTTGCCTAGGCAGCGGAGCCAATGCGCATGAGTTCGACGGGTATCTCGCTCACCCGCCACGAGGCAGAGCAATAAGCTCCGGCCACCTCATGCCCGCTCCAAAGCTCAGGAGACAGCATTGTATCGGCTCAAACAAGTACTTTGATAGGGGCTGAAACCGGCATCAAAAC
>JADGRR010000549.1 GCA_017880745.1 Burkholderiales bacterium | reverse complement strand
ACCCAGCCTGGATGCAGCGCCACCGCAATCACGCCGCGCGGCCTCAGCTCGTTGGCGACGCCCTTGGCGATCATGTTGAGCGCAGCTTTGGAGAGGCGATAGGCGTAGTAGCCGCCCGAGCTATTGTCGCCTACGGAGCCCATCAGGCTCGATTGGAACGCGATCACCTTGCGCTGCGAGCGCGCGACATTGTCGGCCAACGCTTCCACCAGTTTCAGCGGCGCAAGCGCGTTGATGCGGATGAGTCGCAGCACATTGTCGACATCGACCGATCCGAACGACTGGCCCTTGTCGCTGCTGGCGCCGGCATTGGCGAAGAGAAGATCGAGCGGCGTGTCGCCCAAGGCGGCCTTCAGCCGCGCCGGCGCCCCGGCGTCGCTCGCTTCGTACGCCAACACCTCGATCCGCCCTTCTTGCTCGGCGACCAGCGCCTTGAGTTCCTCGGCCTCGGCCGGCGAGCGGGCGGTGGCGAATACATGAGCGCCACGCGCGGCGAAACGGCGCACATGTTCGAGCCCGATGCCTCGGTTCGCGCCGGTAATCAGGACGGCTTTCATTGGCGCAGGTCCTTAAAGCCTATTACAAAATGAGGGGATACACCCCCTCATACTCCCCTATTTTCAGATGCCATTTCGGTAATTCTGAAATGGCCTCTTAGTATTTTGGATCTCAAACAAATGCCATCCGGGTGAACCAACCGGGAACAGATGGCAGTCTACACGGGCGGCGCGACTCGCGCGATGTGTCCGGGATGGGAGGCCGCGCCCGATCAGCGCCAAACCGGCGTCGTCAGCCGGAGGCGAGAAACGTGCGGGATTGAAACTGCTTTCTTGTTTCCTGGCGTTCTAGGCGCCGGACCACGCTGGTTCGATTTCGGCCAACTCCTGGTCGATTGCCGCCTCGGCCTCGGCAGCAGCGTCGAGTGCCGCGTCAAACTGCGCGAGCTCGGCATTTCCGGTCTGCCGGCTCTTGCCATCGAGCGGGCGGCAGGTGCGGCGCGGGAGTTCGTGCTTCGAAATGCGCTCGATCACGGCGCGTGCAGCAGCGGGATCGACCAGCAAAGCCCACCTCGGCGCGAGGGCGAGTGTTTCTTCCATCGAATGCCTCCGTTGTTGGGAAAACTCGATGGGTTCAACGCTACGGCGTTCGGCAAAGAAACCACAGTCGGCGGACACTGCAAATTCGCGTAAGCAAAAGACCCCACGCGCTGCGCGATATGCTCAGCGCGTTATCGCAGCTACCGCCCGGCTCCACCGGACCGCGTTGATTACATCCGACGCGAGGCTGCGCAAGCTCGAGGAAGTCGCAACGCTCCTGTGAGCCAGCCCGCCTCTGCCGCTGCAAATCGGCCCAAAACTCAATGGGGACGCGGGTTTCCGGCTGGTTGCCACGGTCGCATAACGTCTGGCCGAGCTGAAACCGCCCCCCGCAACAGCGTCACCAACTTTCCGCACTATGGACTATCATCACCCTATATAAACTGCCGTGAATCCAGATGGCCGGTACCTTCGCCCATATCACTTTAGTCAATATTGCCAAGGAGCCGGCCAGGCTCGAGGCCGGTCCCGGCATGCCGGCGGGAGCCATTGCGGCGTTGCTCGACTGGTTCGGATACTGCGAACTGGGCTGTGTCAGCCCCGACTACCCCTACCTGGCGATCGGCGGCAATCAAACCGTCTGGGCCGACCGGATGCATTACGAGCACAGTGGCGACATGGTGAAGGCGGGCGTCCAGGCGCTGGGGTCGCTGCAAGGAGAAACGAAGCGCAAGGCCTTCGCCTGGATCCTGGGCTACGCGGCCCACGTCATCACCGATGCGACCATCCACCCGGTGGTGGAACTCAAGGTCGGACCGTATGCGCAGAACAAAAGCGCACACCGGGAATGCGAAATGCACCAGGACGCATACATCTTCCAGCGCCTCAATCTGGGCGAGGTCGGCTTGTCGGAGCATCTGGACAGCGGGATTTGCGCATGCAGCGCCGCGGCAAACCCCGCCGCGCTCGACCCGGATGTCGGTGACACCTGGCATGAAATGCTGCGCAATTGCTACCCGGCACAGTGCGCCGCTGCGGCGCCCGACATCGATCGGTGGCACCGCGGTTTTCGCACGGTCGTCGACGACATTATGGAAGAAGGCAATCGCCTCCTGCCTCTCGCCCGCCACGTGGCGGTGGACTGCGGGCTGACCTACCCGGCCGTGAGCGCCATCGATCGGGCGGCGTACATCGACGACATCGCCGTGCCCGGCGGCCGCCTGAGTTACGACCAGGTTTTCGACAAGGCCACCCGCCATGTGATCGAGGCTTGGCACCTGATCGCGAATGCCGTCTTCGGCGGCGATGCCCGGTACCAGACGGCGTTCGGCGAGTGGGACCTGGACACCGGCCGGGACCCGTCCGGCCGCATCGTGCTGTGGAGCTAGAACGATGAGGGGGCTGCTCGCATGCGCCACAGCCGTTGCGGCACTGGGCTGCGCGTCGGTCGGTCTTGCGCCGAACGAGGAGACGATGCTGATCAAGGCGTCGGCCTTGACCAAGCTCTCCGCGGCGGCCGAATCCGCCGTGCGTTACAAGGATGCGCCCGGGGAGTTGACCGACCGCGCGCTGCTGCAGTGGGCCACAGCGCATGACCCTGCGCTTCTGGCGCCGTTTTCGGCCTACACGCTCAGGGTCCTGCGCCAGGACCGCCACGCGGTTGTCCTGGTGTGCACGGAAGACGGGACGATCGCATTGCTCGAGGATGCGGGATGCACCGCGCAGCTCGATCGTCATCGCTGGCGCGATACGCCGGGAGCGG
>JADGRR010000548.1 GCA_017880745.1 Burkholderiales bacterium | reverse complement strand
TGACATTGCAGTGTCGGCCATCAAGGCCGCGAAGGCGAAAGGCTTTACGGTTAATGTCAACGCAACGATCTTCGATGGGCACGCTCCCGAGGACATTGCCGCATTTCTCGACTACGCGAAAGAGCTCGGTGTCGGCGTATCGATCTCACCCGGCTACGCCTATGAGCGCGCGCCCGACCAGGGTCACTTCCTCAATCGCCGCAAGACCAAGGAGTTGTTCCGCCAAGTCTTCGCATTGGGCAAGGGGAAGAAGTGGGATCTGATGCATTCGAGTCTGTTCCTGGATTTCCTCGCCGGTAACCGGGAATATTACTGCACTCCGTGGGGGATGCCGACCCGCAATATGTTCGGATGGCAGAAGCCCTGTTACTTGCTCGGCGAAGGCTACGCAAAAACCTACAAAGAGCTGATGGAGACAACCGACTGGGACTCTTACGGAACCGGTCGGTATGAGAAGTGCGCCAACTGCATGGCCCATTGCGGCTACGAGCCGACCGCTGCGCATGCTTCCATCAGCAATCCGTTGAATACGCTGTGGACCGCCTTGCGCGGCGTGCGCACGGCGGGGCCTATGGCGCCGGAAATCTCGCTCGACCAGCAGCGGCCGGCGCAGTTCGTCTTCTCCCGCCACGTCGACACGATGCTGAACGACATTTATGAAGCCAAGTCCGAGGCTAGGGCCGATGCATCTCGAGCGAGGCTGGCCCAGCCGAAGATGCCGGCCGCGGCGGAATAGGACCCGGTCTTTTCCAGTTCGACGCTCGGAAACGCGCCTACATTGGAACGGTGCGGTGCCGCCGCCGTTTTCGATGAGGTGCGATCGGGCGCTCGGAGCGGCTGCCCGCAGATGATCACGACGCCTGGCCCACGTCGATGCGCGCCGCGAAGGCCAATTAGGTGACGGCAATGAAGGGAAGTCTGGTTTTCGTCAGATCAAATCCCGAATCTGACGGACCTACCTTCCGTCAGGTTCTTGAAGCGCGCCAGCGCCCAGAGCGGAAAGAATTTGGCATAGCCGTGGTAGCGTAAATAAAACACGCGGGGAAAACCGGTCGCCGTGTAGCGCTCCTCCGCCCATAGCCCGTCCGGTCCCTGCGTGCGCAGGAGGAAGTCGATCCCGCGCTTGACCGCCGGGTGATCGGCCGCCCCCGCCGCCATCAGGCCGATCAGCGCCCAGGCGGTCTGCGAGGCGGTGCTCGGAGCGCTCTCGTAGCCGTGGTAGTCGAGCTTATAGCTGGTGCCGTCTTCGCCCCAGCCGCCGTCGGCATTCTCAATGGAGACCAGCCAGTCGACCGCCTTGCGCATGACCGGGGAAGCGGGATCGAGTCCGGCGGCATTGAGGCAGCACAACACCGACCACGTGCCATAGATGTAGTTCATGCCCCAGCGGCCGTACCAGCTGCCGTCGGCGAGTTGGGTCCGGCTTAGATAGTCGAGGGCGCGTTGCAAGGCCGGGCTCGTTTCCGCCCGCTCGCCGAGTTGCGCCAGCATCGAAATGCAGCGCGCGGTGACATCCTCGGTCGGCGGGTCGAGCAAGGCGCCATGGTCGGCGAACGGGATGTTGTTCAGGTAGTAGAACTCGTTGTCGGCGTCGAATGCACCCCAGGCGCCGTTCTCGCTCTGCATGCCGATGATCCACCCGCGCGCGCGTTCGAGTGCAGCGCGAAAATCCTGACCGCCCGACTCTTTCTGAACGCGATCCATAGCCATGGCGACGACGGCTGTATCGTCGACGTCGGGATAGTGCGGATTGGCATATTGAAACGCCCAGCCGCCGGGACGCAGGTCGGGTCGCCGCGCAATCCAGTCGCCGCGCACATCGAGAATCTGCTTCGGTACCAGCCAGTCGAGGCCCTTCGTGACCTGCGCGACCGCGCGCCCGCCGCCGGCTTCGAGCAGGGCGTGGCAGGCAAGGCCCGTGTCCCAGATCGGCGACACGCAAGGTTGGCAATAGGCTTCGTGCTCGTGCACAACAAGGAGCTTCTCCACCGACGTGCGCGCAATCGCGCGTTGCGGATGGCTTTCCGGATAGCCGAGGACGTCGAACATCATCACACTGTTCGCCATCGCCGGAAAGATCGCGCCCAATCCGTCCTCGCCGTTGAGGCGCTCGCCGACCCACGCGACGGCACGATCGATCGCGCGCTGATGCGAGGGTAGCCGCCGCAACAGTGGCTCGATCACACGCAACACATTGTCGACGCCGCGGAAAAACCAGAACCACGACGCTTTCTGCTGCGGCGCCTTCGGCGTCGGGCCGAGGTTCGCCGGCGATTCAAGGAAAAGCTCGTCGATGCGCACGCCTTTCGCATTGCGCGCAATCGGCCGCTTCGCTATCAGCACCAGCAGCGGCACGATGACCGTGCGGCTCCAGTACGACATCTTGTCGAGATGAAGCGGAAACCATTTCGGCAGCAGCATGATCTCGACCGGCATCACCGGAACGGCGCGCCACGGAATGAATCCGAACAAGGCGAGCATGATGCGCGTGAACACGTTCGCGCGTCCCGCGCCGCCGCGCGCGCGTACCGCCTCACGCGCGCGGCGCATATGGTCGGCGTCGACGGAATCGCCGATCATCTTAAGCGCGAAATAGGCCTTCACAGTTGCACTGACGTCGAGATCGCCGTCGCGAAACAGCGGCCAGCCGCCATGCGCGCCCTGGATGCGGCGCAGATACACCGCGATTTTCGCTTCCAGGGCTGCGTTCACCGGTTCGCCGAGATAGTGGCGAAGCAGCACATACTCGGCCGGGATGGTGGCGTCCGCCTCGAGCTCGAAGACCCAATGACCGTCGCCAC
>JADGRR010000547.1 GCA_017880745.1 Burkholderiales bacterium | reverse complement strand
CGGATCGCGTCCGCCGCGGTCCAGATATCCCCAAGCGATTCGAGTGATGGCGTACTGCCGCCATGAAAAATGCTATCAATGCGGCCGATGGCTTTGGTTTCGTTAACGTCCGCGGCGTACTCCGGGCTGCTGAGGGCGGGCGGAGGTCCCGGACGGAATTGGTCCGGGCTGGTCATCGCAAACGGCACGACGTAGCGGAACTGAGGTAGGACCGCCGCCAAGGTGCCGTCTGCAGCGGTGGCCGTGGGCAGCGAGCGCCACACGCCTGGGCCGGTGCCCCCAAAATAGCCAGGCACCGTCGCGGAAAAGCCGTCCAAGCTGCGCGCAGCCAGGACTAGGTTAGCCACATGTTCGCCCCAGGCCAGGCCCCGGGCAATAGACTGGCTGTGGCCTTCGTGTCCAGCCGGGCTGGCCAGCGAAGCTGCCAACTGCGTGTCGAACATCGCTGTCAGTGCCGGGTAGAGGGCCACCAGTGTCGTGTAGGCTGCCTGGGCGGCGGCTGCCTCCTGTCGCGCGCCCTTCGGCGCCCTTTCGGTGACGAGGTAGGGCTCATATTTGCGAGCGATCCCATTGACCGCATCATAGACGGCCACTTGGACGATGGCCGCCTTGCGCCCTGCTACCGGTGGCAGGTCCGTGCTGGTACTAGCCGTAGCAGCGGCGACCAGCGTGGTATTCCAGTCTGTCACCATGTCAGCGCGGGCGGTGGAACATAAGGCGAGTCCCGCCAAGGCGAGACTGCTTGCGATTAATGTTGGGTGTTTCATTTCTATTCCTTTCATTCTCAGGTGTAGTTCACCTGATTTCGTTTGTTGTTGTGTTGTGTTTGCATTTTCTCACAGTTGGCTTCAGTTGCTCGCGGGCGAAATGACCGATCCCCAACAGGGGCGGCCCTCACCTCCTCGTCGGAAAGCGCGGCGTTGCCGCCGCGCGGGGGCATGGCGTAGTAACCGGTGAAGCCTTCGATGGCGCTCTTGTACAGATCCGCGCGCCCCTTGCCGATGCGGTCCTTCCATTCGGCCTGCTCGCTCAACTGCGGCGCGTCGTTCTGCGCCTTGCCGGTGTCGTGGCAGGATTTGCAGGATGAAATGAACACCTTCTCGCCCAAGGCCGGGCGCGTGCTCTCCTGGGCGATGACCGGCATGCCGGCGAGGCAGATCGCGCCAGCGACACAGCATCGCTTCAGGTATTTGTTCATGGCTCTTCCATTGGTCAAGGTATCCCAAGAACCCGTTGCAAATTGAATTTTGCAACGGGTCGATCTAGCGAAGCATAAGGGGCCGGGGAAGGGGTGGGCCCCTTCCGTTTCCACCCGGATCCCCTCATTTTCAAACCGGCCCTCACTGAATCATGCCGCCGCCCAGGCATACCTCGCCTTGGTACAGGACCGCGGACTGCCCCGGCGTGACCGCCCATTGCGGCTGGTCAAAGCGAAACTCGCACAGATCGCGCTCGAGAAAGGAGATGCGGCAAGGCGCGTCGGCCTGGCGATAGCGGGTCTTGGCCGCATATGCCGCCGCCTCCGGTGCGCTGCCGCTGACCCAGGACAGGTCCGCGGCACGCAAGCTGTCCCTCTGCAATAGCGGATGCTCGTGGCCGGATACCACTAAAAGCTCGTTCTTCTGCATGTCCTTGCCGGCCACGTACCAGGCCTCGCCCTGCGCGCCGCCGTCTCTCACCCCGCCTATGCCTATGCCCTTTCTCTGCCCGATGGTGTAGAAAGCGAGGCCGACGTGCTCGCCGATCGCGCGGCCCTCGGGCGTGCGGATCGCACCCGGTTCGTGCGGCAGATAGCGGTTGAGGAATTCGCGGAACGGGCGCTCGCCGATGAAACAGATGCCGGTCGAGTCTTTCTTCGCGTGCACCGGCAGGCCGGCCTCTTTGGCGATTTTGCGCACCTCGGTTTTCTGCAGTTGCGCCAGGGGAAATACCGCGCTGGCGAGTTGCGCCTGGCTCAGCCGGTGCAGGAAATAGCTCTGGTCTTTGCTCTTGTCCGCCGCTTTGAGCAGTTCGTAGCGCCCCCTATTCCCTCTCTCGCGGACTTCGCGCACGCCTGCATAGTGGCCGGTGGCGATGCGCCCGGCGCCGAGCGCGAGGGCGTGATCGAGAAACGCCCTGAACTTGATTTCGGCGTTGCACAGCACGTCGGGATTGGGCGTGCGCCCCGCCTGGTACTCGGCGAGGAAAGCGCGGAACACGCGCTCTTTGTATTCGGCCGCGAAATTGACCGCCTCCAGCTCGATGCCGATCACGTCCGCGACCGCGGCGCAATCGATCAGGTCCTGGCGCGTGGAACAGTATTCGCCGTCGTCGTCGTCTTCCCAGTTCTTCATGAACAGGCCGACGACCTCGAAGCCCGCGCGTTTCAGCAGCAGCGCGGCGACCGACGAGTCCACTCCGCCGGACATGCCGACGATGATTTTTTCGCTATGCGCCATCGGGGCGCTTTCCGGCAAGCCAATCCTCGACCGTGAGCACCGCCGCCGGATGGCCATTGTCGAAATACCAGCTGTCGACGACATAGGTCTGCTCGGTGCCGCGCTCGCGGATGCGCGCCGCCCAGTGCACGGCGAAGATGAAGCGCGTGCGCCTGAGCGGCTGCAGCACTTCGTGGAATCTGAGCCAGCCGTGCGCCTGCAGCAGTCTGAGGAAGGTGTCGGTGTTGGTCGAATGGTCGATGCAGTCCATCTGCCCGTTCTCGCCGCCGTCGGCGTAGTTGCCGCCCTTGTCGCGCCACACCGGCGTCTGCTCTCCGGCGATGCCGTACATGCGGCCGATCGCGACGGAAATCGCCTCGCGCTCGGCTCCGG
>JADGRR010000546.1 GCA_017880745.1 Burkholderiales bacterium | reverse complement strand
CCAGTTCGGGAACTGCAGGATGTCGTGGCCCGATTTGGCTTGCGCTTCGGCGACGCCGGTCAGTTCAAGCTTGGTGCCCTGCGAAGTGATGTAGTCGATCTTGATGTCGACCTTCTCCTTCGCTGCCCATTCGTTGCAGATCTTGGTGAGGGTGTCGTTGGCGCCGGGCACCCAATGGTCCCAGAAGCCCACCGAAAGCTTGCCTGCAGCGTGCGCGCCGCGTATATAGGGCGGAGCCAGCGTTACCGCAGACGCCGCGGCGGTCGTCGCAAGAAAACGGCGCCGTGTAAACCTTTTGCTTGAAGTCATCGTTGCCTCCTTCTGGTAGGGTTGATGAAACGCGCATGGTACGTCTGCGTCTTGTTCTGGTTGTCGGCGCTTCGAACTTGTGCAAGCTCGCGCAACTCGCGCCCCGCCGGCACACGCTGGCGAAATGATGCTAAACACTTCCCACTCATTAGTCCAGCGAGGCGGCACGCTTTTTATTGCTGCGGCGCAGCGTGAGTTCAATCAGGGAAGACATCGTGCTCGTGCACGCGCTGGCGCAATTCTATAAGCACGGTTTCGCGGCGGCGCGCCGCCGCGTCAGCATGGTGGCGGGACCGGGCTTGACGCTTGCCTCCGATTTTCGCTGGCCTCCGTGGTGCCAGGGCGTTGAAATATATTTTCCGGTATGTGCGCTAGCGCCCAGAGTGCTGTGGCAGCGTACGCGGACAATGCTTCATTGCCAGTCAGTTTCTCTTACCGTGATCTACGGCTTGCGGGAAGTGGAGATAGAGGCTGCAGGCGGAATCACCGTTGTTACTAGGAGAAACACCATGACCAAGTCATTCGACAAGAAGCAAATCGGGCTGGCGGCAGCGTGCGCTCTGGCATTGGGCATCCTGTCTGGCGCTGCGTTCGCGCAATCTGCCACGATAGAGCGGGACGCCAAGGACAGGACATACGTCGAGGATAACCGCGACGCCATTGTCAGGAGCGGCTTCGGCCTGTGCTGGCACACCGGCTTTGGCCCGCCTCCGGCGTCTGGCCCCGAATGCGACCCCAAAATTGTCGCTTATGTTGCGCCACCGGTGCCGAAGTCCGAACCCGTGCCGGCGCCGGCAATGGTCCAACCGCCGGTGGTTGCAGCTGCGCCCGAGGCGCCGCCGAAGGTCTACGAACCGCCCCAGCGTCCGGCCAGAAAAGACCGCAATTAATAGGAACCGCTGATCCTGGACGCCGATACCCTGTCCGACTTCGACAAGGCTACGCGGCGTTCGTCTGGGCCTGACACGCCGGATGGCTTCGTCAGCAATCAACCTGACGTTGGCTTCTCAAGGGTATGGGAAAAGACATCGAGCGCGCGGGTGAAGCCACCTCGGACACGGCGCGTGACGTGGGCAGGAAACTGTAGTTTGTAGTGCCACGTCGAGGCGACCAGTTTCCTCCGGTCATGGCAGCGAGGGGAGCGTCGTCCGGCGTGGTCTAATTTTGAAGGAAGTCCGCATGGAAACGCAAGTCAGCAAAATTGAGCCGCAATCCGGCAAATTCCCCCAAGCCGTAATCTGGATTGCAGGCATCGCATTGACCTTGTTCTCCGCCGTAGGCATTGCCGCCCTGATGGGCTGGATCCCGAACTCGATGGGTGGCGCGAGCGACAAGACTGCAGTTGTCCAACAGTCGGCGAACACCGTGCCGCCCGCTGCCCCGATAGCGCCCAGGGCTGCGGCAGCATATCCCGCCCCGGTCGAGCATGTCGCTCCCACGCGGGTAGAGCATGACCGTCCCACGCGGCTGGAGCACGACCGTCCCGCGCGGGTGGCGGCCGTCGCGACCTGCGCCGAATGCGGCGTGATCGAATCGGTGCACGAGGTCGCCGCAAAGGGGCAGGGCAGCGGTCTTGGCGCCGTAGGTGGTGGTGTCGTGGGAGGCCTGCTCGGCAACCAAGTCGGCGCCGGCCGCGGCAAGGACGTCATGACCGTGGTCGGAGTCGTCGGTGGCGCACTGGCCGGCAACGAGGTCGAGAAGCGGGTGAAAACGACCAAGAGTTATGAGGTCACCGTGCGCCTGAACGACGGTTCGAGCCGCGTCATCAGCGAAGCGGGCCTGCCGACCTGGCGCACCGGCGATAAAGTCAAGGTCGTCAACGGCGCGATCCGGTCGAACGCCTGAGCATTACGCCGGAGGCACGGATCTGCGGCGATCACGCGTACACGTAGCCGTCGAACAGGCGCCGCGCGGTGCGGTAGAACGAGCCGCGCGTGGCCTGCCATCCGGCATCGCCGTGCCGCACTTCCGCCCCCACCGTGAGCACGCCTGAAGGCATCGCCAGCCGCAGCGTGTCGCCGGCATCGCGCCGTACCGCTTTCCAGATGGTGGTGCCTTCGATGCGCGCGGCGACTGCGGCGCATAGGGATGCGGTGAGCGGCAGCGCGCGATGCGGCTGCCCGTTCGAGATCACCCGCAGCGTAACATCGGCGGCCGCGGCGGGCAGGCGCTCGCCCGACAGGGTGAGTGCATCCTGCGCTGGAGAGACGAAGCCGATGAACGGGACCGCGGTCCTGGCGCGCGCCTCGTCCAGCGTGCGGGCGATGCCCATCGCCACCGAGGCGTGCAGGCGGATTGCGGCGAGCGCATCCAGCGCCGCGGCGTTGCGCTCGAGCGCGTCCGGCATCTCGATGCCCTTCAAGCCCAGAGCCTCGGCGGCAACGAATGCACAGGCGTTGGCGGCATCGACCATCGATACCTCAATCCGGCCGAGGCCCGGGATGTCGAGCACATCGGACGCGTTTCCGCTGGGCAGCAGTTTACCCGTGGTGGCGCCGCCGGG
>JADGRR010000545.1 GCA_017880745.1 Burkholderiales bacterium | reverse complement strand
TATCTGTTCTCTCAAGGCGGACCCAACGTGATCATGCTGCTGATCGCCGCCGCCCTGCTCTATCTGGGCGTGAAAAAGGAAGTCGAGCCGCTGCTGCTCGTGCCCATCGGTTTTGGTTGCCTGCTCGTGAACATCCCCCTCTCCGACCTGATGGAGCCAGGCGGCCTGCTGCGGATTCTCTACGACATGGGCATAGCGAACGAAGTGTTCCCGCTGCTTATTTTCGTCGGCATCGGCGCCATGATCGACTTCGGCTCCCTGCTGGAAAACCCGAAGATGCTGCTCTTCGGCGCGGCCGGGCAGTTCGGCATCTTCTTCACCCTGCTGCTGGCATTGGCACTGGGCTTTCCGCAGCTCGAGGCCGTCAGCATCGCCGTCATCGGCGCCTGTGACGGGCCCACGGCGATCTATGTCGCTTCGCAATACGCGCCGCAGCTGCTGGCGCCGATTTCGGTCGCAGCGTACTCCTACATGGCGCTCGTCCCCATCATCCAGCCTCCCATCATGAGGGCGCTGACCACACCCACGGAGCGGGTGATCAAAATGGCGCCGATCAAGCGCAGCGTCTCGGTCCAGACCAAACTCCTGTTCCCCATCGTCGTAACCCTGGTCACAGGACTGCTCGCCCCGAAGGGCCTGCCCCTGATGGGGACCATTATGCTCGGCAACTTCATGCGCGAGTCCGGCGTGGTGGCGCGGTTGACCAAGGCCTCGGAAAACGAGATCGCCAACATCGTCACCCTGTTCCTGGGTCTGGCGATCGGTGGAACCATGGAGGGCCACACCTTTCTCAAGCCTCAGACTCTGGCCATATTCGGCATGGGTTTCATCGCCATTTGCATGGATACCGTGGCGGGGGTCGTGTTCGGCAAGATCGTGTGCAAGCTGACCGGCGGCAAGGTCAATCCGCTGATCGGCGCCGCGGGGATCTCCGCCTTTCCCATGGCCGCACGGGTGGTGCAGGTCCAGGGGCAGCTCTACGACAAGAAGAACCACCTGCTCATGCACGCCGCCGGCGTCAACACCGGCGGGCAGATCGGCTCGGTCGTGGCCGCGGCGGTGATGCTGTCGGTGCTCAAGGGGATGGGATTGATCTGAGAGCTTGTTTCAATACGAGGGGATATCCCCCAAGGGGACTTTCCCCTCAAGGGGGATCGAGACCTTCGGGGCGACTCCCCTCGTGTTCCCCTGAGTCGGCCCGTAACAAAATGACTTTTGTTACGGGTTCTAAATCATTGCGCGATGCAATCGCTGCAATTCGTGGCGCCGCCCTCGGCGCGCGTCCGCAACCCGAGTTTCGCCAGCAGCGCACGGTCGGCTTCCGCCTCCGGATTGCCGGTAGTAAGCAGCCTGTCGCCGTAGAAAATCGAGTTCGCGCCGGCGATGAAACACAGCGCCTGCACTGCCTCGCCGAGCTCGCGCCGGCCGGCCGAAAGCCGCACACGGGCGCGCGGCATGGTGATGCGCGCGACCGCGATGGTACGGACGAATTCGAGCGGATCGAGCGGCTCCGCCCCGTGCAGCGGCGTGCCGGGAACCCGCACCAGGTGATTGATCGGGACCGACTCCGGATAGGGATCGAGATTGGCGAGTTGCGCAATCAGACCGGCGCGTTGCAGCCGCGATTCGCCCATGCCCACGATCCCGCCGCAGCAGACCTTGATGCCGGCGTGGCGCACATGACCCAGAGTGTCCAGGCGCTCTTGGTACACCCGCGTCGTGATGATCTTGCTGTAGAACTCAGGCGCGGTGTCGAGATTGTGATTGTAGTAATCAAGTCCGGACTGCCTGAGCTGGCGCGCCTGCAAATCGCTCAGCATGCCCAGGGTGGCACAGGTTTCTAATCCGAGCGCTTTGACGGCGCTCACCATCGCCTGGACTTTTTCGATATCGCGCGCCTTCGGTTCGCGCCACGCCGCGCCCATGCAGAAACGCGTTGCGCCGTTTTGCTTCGCCGCGCGGGCGGCGGCGACAACTTCCTTCAAAGGCAGCAATTTCTCCGCCTTGACTCCGGTGTGGTAACGCGCCGCCTGGGGGCAATAGGCGCAATCCTCCGGACAACCGCCGGTCTTGATCGAAAGAAGAGTCGCGAGCTCGATTTCGCCCGCGGCAAAATGCTCGCGATGAATTTCTTGTGCGCGATACAGCAGATCGTTGAACGGCAAGTCGTATAGTTCTGCGACCGCCTCGACGGTCCAGTCCATCGCATTGAACTTTGTTTGCACCGGTTTCCTACCGGCCAAGGTTTGGGTTGAAATGGTCATGAATACCTCCTGGGGCGAAGCATACCGCAAGCTATGAGGCTCCGCGGCGGGGGATAGTTACGCAGCGGGCATCGCCGCAAGCTGCTTCGCGGATTTCGACAGACCTTTCAGGATCGCATCGAGCGCATGAATTCCTGCGCGGCCATCGTTCACGCTCAACCCGGGCAGATCGAGCGCTTCTGTATTTTCCGCTGCAGGGTGCGACGGTGCATGCGAAGCGCGCGCGCCGTGGCCGTGATGTTGCCATCGTGCTCGGCGAGCACTCTCTGGATGTGCTCCCATTCGAGCCGGTCAGTCGTCAGAGGGCACTCGGGCAGCATCAAGTCCTGTTCGTCGGCTTCGCCCCTGAGTGCCGCGACGATCGCGTCCGGATCCACCGGCTTAGGCAGGTAGTCCACGGCACCCAGCTTCGTGGCTGCGACCGCGGTGGCGATGCTTGCATAGCCCGTCAGCACTACGGCGCGTGTCGCGTGCTCGCCGCCACACAGCCTGGGCAGCAGCGCAAGCGCCGACGTGCCAGGGATCTTGAGGTCCAGCACGGCATACCGAGG
>JADGRR010000067.1 GCA_017880745.1 Burkholderiales bacterium | reverse complement strand
CATCCAGCGCACCTGCGACGCGATGAAGGAGCACAAGACCGATGACCCTGCAAGGTTGCGTCGCCTGGGCGTGATCGACCTGCCCACGTTGCAGAAATACCTGAATTTTCATTACAGCGTCACCAGCGACCTGTATGGTTCGGAGATTTCGTCGAACGCCGCATCGTTCTATGCCAACGGCCTCAAAGGCCGCTTCGAGGAGACCAAGCTCGCCGACGACCACAAGCTGCATGGTTCCGAGTACCCGTACCTGGAAGTCGTCGGAAGCCAAATCGTCGTCAAGCACGCCGCCGCGCTCACCGCGCTCAATGAACGCCTGCGCGACGACTGGATCGCGGACGTGCAGGCCGGAATCGACCGCTGGAACAAGATTCCGGAGAAAGCCGGCATCGCGTTCCGCTTCAAGCTGCCGCACAAGGGCTTTCACCGCAGGATCGGGCTGTTCACCGAGCACCACATCAGCCCCGACGGGAAGATCCTGAGTGAAGCCGAATGGACGCACCAGCACGCCGCCTGGCTGCCCACCGAAGAGGACCGCGCCTACGTGTGCTCGCTCATGGGCCGCGTGGCCGAGCCGGGCAAGTTCGCCAACTGGATCGCCCCGCCCGCGCGCGGCATCAACAACCAGCCGCCGAACTTCGAGTACGTGCGCTTCAATTGACGAGCATGAATGCCCCCGCCGAACTCAAGCGCCAGCATCTCATCGATCCGACGGAAGACGTACAAGGGGGCACGCCCCCTTGTCCCCCAAGGGGACTTTCCCCTCAAGGGGGATCGAGACCTTCGGGGCGTATATCCCCCATGTCAGCGATGAGGTGCGTAACATGAACGCGCCGGCCGAACTCAAGCGCCAGCACCTCATCGATCCGGAGATATGCATCCGCTGCAACACCTGCGAGGAGATGTGCCCGGTCGACGCGATCACGCATGACGCGCGCAACTACGTGGTCAAGTTCGAGCTGTGCAATTTCTGCAACGACTGCATCTCGCCCTGCCCCACCGGCGCCATCGACAACTGGCGCCGGGTGGCGCAGCCGTTCGGCATCGACGCGCAGTTCTCCTGGGACAGCCTGCCCCCCGACTCCTCGCCCGAGGTCGCAGGCGATGGCGATGTTCCCGAGGAAGTGCAGCGCATCACCGACATCGCGACCCAGGGTCAGGGCGGGCCGGCCGCCCCGCCCTGGTCCGCGGCGCACCCCTACCTCAACCTGTACACGCTGGCCAGGCCGGCGGTGGCGACCGTGACCGGCAACTACCGCCTCACCGCGGCGGATACCTCGAGCGAAATCCACCACGTCGTGCTCGATTTCGGCCGTACCGCTTTCCCCGTGCTCGAGGGCCAGTCGCTCGGCATCGTTCCGCCGGGTGCGGATGCGGCCGGCAAGCCGCACCATATCCGCCTCTACTCGATTGCCAGCCCGCGTAACGGCGAGCGCCCCGGCTACAACAACCTTTCCCTCACCGTGAAGCGCGTCACTTCGGACCGCGACGGCAAGCCGGTGCGCGGGCTCGCGTCGAACTACCTGTGCGACCTCAAGAAAGGCGAGCAGGTGAACGTGGTCGGGCCCTATGGCGCGAGCTTCCTCATGCCCAACCATCCGGGGTCGAGCATCATCATGATCTGCACCGGCACCGGGTCGGCGCCGATGCGCGCCATGACCGAGCGCCGCCGCCGGCGCATGGGACTCAAGGAGGGCGGCGAATTGTGGCTGTTCTTCGGCGCGCGCACGCCCGGGGAACTGCCCTACTGCGGGCCACTGCTGAAGCTGCCGCAGGAACTGATCAGCGTGAACCTGGCGTTCTCGCGCCAGCCGGATGAGCCCAAGCAGTACGTGCAGGACCTGATCCGCGCGCGCGGCGACGCGCTCGCGCGCCTGCTCGAGGACGAGAACAGCTACATCTACATCTGCGGCCTGAAAGCGATGGAAGCCGGGGTGAACGAAGCCTTCGCCGACGTCTGCCGCAGCCACGGCATGGACTGGTCGCGCGTGCTGCCAGAACTCAAGGCGGCGAGCCGCTACCATGTAGAGACCTACTAGGGTGATGACACCTTACTTGCGAAACTATGTGGCGAGCAACCTACATATTTGGCGCGTCACTGCGTAGGAGCGAGCTTGCTCGCGAATGACAGGATTCAAGGTGTAGGAGCGAGCTTGTTCGCGAACTATGCAGTTCGCGAGCAAGCTCGCTCCTACAAGGCAGATAGGCTTCGAAATTAACGTGTCGCGGCACCAGGAGACATGATGGCCATCGATTACAGCGAGAAGATCCCCAACAACGTGAATCTTTCCAACGACCGCACGCTGCAGCGCGCGCTCGAACACTGGCAGCCGCATTTTCTCGACTGGTGGCGCGAGATGGGGCCGCACGATTTCGCCTCCGCCGATGTCTATCTGCGCACCGCCACCGGCGTGGATGCGCAAGGCTGGGCCAGCTACGGTGCGGTGAAAATGCCCGACTATCGCTGGGGCATTTTCCTCGCCGACGCCATTCCCGACCGGCGCGTTGGCTTTGGCGACAGCTTCGGCGAGCCGGTATGGCAGCAGGTGCCGGGCGAGTACCGCTCTCAGTTCCGCCGCCTGATCGTGACCCAGGGCGACACCGAACCCGCCTCGGTCGAGCAGCAGCACCTGCTCGGCCACACCTGCCCTTCGCTCTACGACCTGCGCAACCTGTTCCAGGTCAATGTCGAGGAAGGCCGCCACCTGTGGGCCATGGTGTACCTGCTGCACGCCCACTTCGGCCGCGACGGGCGCGAGGAAGCGGAAGAGCTGCTCGCGCGCCACTCGGGCGATGCGGACAAGCCGCGCATCCTCGGCACCTTCAACGAACCAATCTCCGACTGGCTGTCGTTTTTCTGCTTCACCTACTTCACCGACCGCGACGGCAAATTCCAGCTGAAGAGCCTGGCAGAATCGAGCTTCGATCCCCTCGCGCGCACCTGCCGCTTCATGCTGACGGAGGAAGCACACCACATGTTCGTCGGCGAAACCGGCATCGGCCGCGTGGTCAGGCGCACCCTCGAAGTGATGAAGGAACTCGGTACGGACGAGGTGCAGGCACTGCGCGGCCACGGCGTGGTCGATCTGCCGCTTCTGCAGCGCTATCTCAATTTCTGGTTCAGTTCGTCCCTAGACCTGTTCGGCTCGGAGGTGTCCTCGAATGCCGCGAGTTCGTTCGCCAATGGCATCAAGGGCCGCCCGGATGAAACCACCCAGTACCAGGACCACGTCTGCACCGATGCCACCTATGAGCTGGAGACCCCCGACGGCAGGGGCGGGCTGCAAAAAGAAACGGTGGGCCTCAGGAATGCGATGAACGAAGTGTTGCGCGAAGCCTATGTGCGCGATTGTGAAATCGGATTGAAGCGCTGGAACATGCAGATGCAGAAGGCCGGGCACGATTTCCGCCTCAAACTGCCCTCCACGCGTTTTCGGCGCAGCATCGGCGCCTGGGCCAATATGCCTACCGACCTCGACGGCCACATCATTGCACGGGAGGAGTACGCGCGCCGAATGTCCGAGTGGCTACCGACGCCCGCCGACCGGACTTACGTGACCAGCCTGATGCAGCGCGTGACCACACCGGGAAAAATGGCGGGCTGGGTCGCGCCGCCGGACCGCGGCATCAACAATCTCGCACTGGACTACGAGTACGTGCGGCTGAACTAGGGCCGGTTTCGATCCGTTACACGGCGATACATCCGTTCATCCTCCGATCTGGTACTCTCCGCGATCGAATCAGGATTGAAGGAACGCATACGTGAATATCGCAAGGGCTGAACTCGGCGCGGTCAAGCTGGAGGAACTGCGCTTCGACAACCGCTACGGCCGGTTGCCGCCGGCCTTCTACAGCAGGCTTTCGCCGACGCCGCTGCCCAACCCGTATCTGGTCGCCTTCAACCCGGCGGCGGCCGATCTGATCGGCCTCGATCGCGAGGAGGCCGAGCGCGCGGAGTTCGCCGAGATTTTCTGCGGCAACCGCCTGCTGCCGGGCTTCGATCCGCTCGCCGCCGTGTATGCGGGCCACCAGTTCGGCGTGTTTGTGCCTCAGCTCGGCGACGGCCGCGCCATCCTGCTCGGCGAAGCCACCGGCGCGCTGGGCCGCTGGGACCTGCAGCTCAAGGGCGCGGGAAAGACGCCCTATTCGCGCATGGGCGACGGCCGCGCGGTGCTGCGCTCGTCGATCCGTGAATACCTCGCCTCCGAGGCCATGCACGCCTTGGGCATCCCGACCACGCGCGCGCTCGCCATCGTCGGCAGCGACCAGGCGGTGATCCGCGAGAGCATCGAATCCGCAGCCGTGCTCACGCGCATGGCGCCGAGCCATGTGCGTTTCGGCTCGTTCGAGCTGTTTTCCTCGCGCCGCCAGCACGAGCACGTCAGGACGCTTGCCGATTACGTCATCGACCAGCATTGCCCGCAGTTGCGTGACGCGCGCGATCCCTGCCTGGAGCTGCTGCGCGAAGTCATCGGCCGCACGGCGAAGCTGGTCGCGCAATGGCAGGCGGTGGGTTTCTGCCACGGCGTGATGAACACCGACAACATGTCCATCCTCGGACTCACCATCGACTACGGTCCCTACGGCTTCATGGAAGGCTTCGACCGGGGCCACATCTGCAACCATTCCGACGACGGCGGCCGCTACGCCTACAACATGCAGCCGCGCATCGCCCACTGGAACCTGTATTGCCTGGCTCAGGCCTTGCTGCCTCTGATCGACGCCGAGGAAGCCGAGTCCGCTCTGGGGGAATACGAGGAGCAGTTCGAGCAGCATTACTCTGCGTTCATGCGCGCCAAATTCGGGCTCGCCACCGAGCAGGCTGGCGACGTGGCACTGCTGCAGGACACGCTCAAGCTGCTGCACGACAGTCGCGCCGACTACACCACGTTCTTCCGCCGCCTGGGCAATTTCGATTCCGCCGCCGGCGCCGACAACGCTCCCCTGCGCGACCTGTTCGTGGACCGCGATGCGTTCGCCGCCTGGGCCGAAGGCTACCGCGCCCGCCTGGCGCTGGAGGCGAGCACGGACAACGAGCGCAGGCCGCGCATGGACCGGGCCAATCCTAAGTATGTGCTGCGCAACTACCTTGCGGAGACGGCCATACGCAAGGCCGTGGACGAGCGCGACTACAGCGAGATCGCTCGCCTGATGCGCCTGCTCGCCTACCCTTACGACGAGCAGCCGACGATGCAGGCCTACGCCGCGCCGGCACCGCAATGGGCCTCGGCGCTCGCGGTAAGTTGCTCCTCCTAGGGCACGGGCTTGAACTGCGCGTCCACCGGAATCTGATAACCGTTGGCAAGCCGGTTGGTCTGATTGGACATTCCGACGACCGCCAGCAACTCGCCCAGCATTTCGTCGGTCATACCCTTGGCCCGCGCCGAGGCGATGTGCGAGTGGATGCAGTATTCGCAGTTGTTGCTGGCGCTCACCGCGACATAGATCATCTCCTTTGTCAGTGGGTCGAGACTGCCGGGACTCATCACGTCCTTCACGCCGGTCCAGATGCGCCTGAGCGTGGGCGGATGACTCGCCAGGGTCTTCCAGAAATTGTTGACCCAGTCGCTCTTGCGCGTCGCCATGATGTCGTCGTAGACGGCTTTGACCTCGGGCGGGGCGTCGTCGTATTCGACCATCTTGACCATGGACATAAGACTTCTCCGTGCTGACAAAAACGCCGATTGTAGCCGCTCACACAGGTCGCTGCCGGGAGCGGATGCAACTATCCCGGATTTTGCCGGTCGTATGCATTTAGCCCTGATGCCCCCACGGTTTGCGTCGCCCGCAAGCGCGGACTGGCACAGGCCCCCAAGCCTGCTATAATCCACGCCCATGAAATTTCTGTTCGATTTGTTTCCGGTCATCCTGTTTTTCATCGCCTTCAAGCTGCAGGGCATCTACGTCGCCACTGCGGTGGCGATCGCCGCCAGCTTTGGCCAGATCGGCTGGCTGTGGCTGCGCCGTCGCAAGATCGATACGATGCTGTGGGTGAGCCTGGCGATCATCGTCGTGTTCGGCAGCGCCACCCTGTTGCTGCACGACGAAACTTTCATCAAATGGAAGCCGACGGTGCTCTATTGGCTGTTCGCCTCCGTATTGGGCGCGAGCGAACTGTTGTTTCACAAGAACCTGATACGTACCATGCTGGGGGAGCAGATCCAGCTGCCGCAACCGGCGTGGAGAAAGCTCAATTTCAGCTGGGTCGGATTTTTTACCTGCATGGGTTTTCTCAACCTCTATGTCGCTTTCAACTACCCCACCGACACCTGGGTCAACTTCAAGCTGTTCGGCGGCATGGGCCTGATGCTGGCATTCGTGATCGGGCAAGGCCTGTTCCTCGCCAAGTACGTGGAACAGAAGGAATCCAAGTGAGACACGCATGAACGTCGCCCGGAGCATCGAGCAAAAACTGGCTGCGCTGCAGCCCAGCCGCCTGGAACTCGCCGACGACAGCGCCCTGCACGCCGGACACGAGGGCGCTAAAAGCGGGGGCGGCCACTACCGGCTGGTCATCGTCTCCCATCAATTCTCGGGTAAAAACACGGTGACTCGCCACCGCATGATTTACGCCGCGCTCGGCCCGATGATGCAGCAGCAAATCCACGCCCTCGCCATCCGCGCCTACGCGCCGGACGAGGCAGAAACCCTTTCACAACCGTAGCAATCCAAAAGGAACAACCATGCAGCCCACACTTTCCCGCCTGACCCTGGCTCTCATCCTCGCGCTATCGCTGCCGGGTCTCGCGCTGGCACAGGCCGGCGCCAAGGTCGCGACTGTCAACGGCATCGCCATCCCCAAGTCCAGGGTGGATGCCGTGGTGCGCGCCCAGACCGCGCAGGGGCAGAAGGATACGCCGGAACTGCGCGCGGCAATCCGCGATCGCCTGGTTACCCTGGAAATCGTCGCACAGGAAGCCAATCACAAAGGCCTGGCCAAGACCCCCGATACCGTGAGCCAGATCGAACTCGCCCGCACCAACATTCTGGCCCAGGCCTACCGCGCGGATTATCTCAAGAATCACCCGGTGACCGAAGATGCGATGAAGGCCGAGTTCGAAAGAATCAAGTCACAGATGGGCGACAAGGAATACAAGGCGCGCCACATCCTGGTGGAAAAAGAAGCCGAGGCAACGGAGATCATCGCAAAACTGAAGAAGGGCGAGAAATTCGAGGAACTGGCGAAGGCTTCCAAGGATCCCGGCTCCAAGGACCACGGCGGCGATCTGGATTGGAACCAGCCCGGCGGCTTCGTCAAGCCGTTTTCGGAAGCCATGGTGAAGCTGGAAAAAGGCAAATACACCGAGACGCCAGTGCAGTCGCAGTTCGGCTGGCATGTGATCCAGCTCGACGACGTGCGCCCGACGAAATATCCGGATTTCAATGAAGTCAAACCCGGCCTGGAGCAGCGCATGCAGGAAACGATGTTCGAGAAGGCTGTGGCCGATCTGCGCGCCAAAGCCAAAGTAGAGTAATCCAGGCCAACCGCAGATAAGCGCGAATCGGGACCAACGGGGGCGCAAGCCTCCGTTCTCGTTTTAAGCGCTCATTGCAAGACGCGGGGATACGGATGCGAACGGAAGGGTCCCACCCCTTCCCCCGCCCCTCGTGCCCCCCTAACTCAGAGGCCATTTCGGAAATTCTGAAATGGCCTCGCACCTGCGCCGAAGCGACTCCATGGCCCTTAAGGCAACCATTTTCAAAGCCGAGCTGCAAATTGCCGACATGGAACGCAATTACTACCATGACCATGCGCTCACCATCGCCCGCCATCCGTCTGAAACGGACGAACGCATGATGGTGCGCTTGCTCGCCTACGCCCTGCACGCCAATGAAGCCCTGTCGTTCGGCAAAGGGCTCTCCGCCGACGACGAGCCCGATCTCTGGCAAAAGGATCTGACCGGCGCGATCGAGCTCTGGATCGATGTCGGCCAACCCGACGACAAACGCATACGCAGGGCCTGCGGACGCGCGCGCCAGGTATTCGTGTACAGTTACGGTGGTCATGGCGCCGCCATCTGGTGGGATCAGATCGGCAGCAAGCTCGAACGCACCAGCAATCTGACCGTAGTCTCGGTGCCGGCGGCCGCCAGCCAGGCGCTGGCGAAGCTGGCCCGGCGCAACATGCAGTTGAATTGCACCATTCAGGACGAACAGGTCTGGCTGGGCGACACGGAGGAGAGAGTCCAGGTCGATCTGGTCAGGGTCAAAGTCCCGCCTGCCCGCGTGCGCTGACAGCCCGCTTGGCCCCCTCCATCGGGGTTTGGGCTATGCCTTTGCCTATGGCCTGTTCGCACTCAGCGCACGAGCGCGGTCAATGTCGACAGGCCCTAACCTTCCTAACCTTCCAGACCCTTCTTCAACAGTTCGGCCACCACCTCATTCAAGCCGGTCTTGCGTTCCTGCGCCAGCGCCTGAACCTGTTTCACCACATCGCCGTTAAGCTTGACCGCAAACGGCACCAGACCGAGAGCTTGGTCGAGCTTGCGCTGTTCGCGCCGCTCCAGAGGGACGCCTGCATCCTTGCCGAAACGCCCGGGCGTGCCGAACCGGTTAACGCTGCTGTTGATCTTCAGACCCTTGTGCTTTTCCAGGTCGGTTTTTTTCACGTCTGCATATCCTAGTCAGTTAGGAGGTGGTTTCAGAATTCCGGAAACGACCTCTGATTTAGGAAAGTACCAAAAGAGCTATCCCCAAACATGGAGGTATCCCATTCGTATTGTACCCCCTCATGTTGTAATAGGCTGTAAAGCAAAGCGGCGCATTTTACGCAGTCTTCGACCATTGCGCTCGGGCGCATGCTCTATGGCTTGGCCATACCCAGGCGGCGCCAGCCATCGTGGCCGAGGCGGCGCAAGGTCTCGATGTTTCGCTCGAAAATCTGCCCGGCATCCGGAAACACCACCACGGCGCGCTCGATGCTTGCCTCGCGCAGCAGATGCAGCGTCGGATAGGGCGAGCGGTTGCTGCAGTTCTCGACATCTTCCGGCCGCGTTCCAGCGAATTGGTAGTGCGGATGGAAGCTCGCGACCTGGATTTCTCCTTCCAGCCCCTCGCCGGCGACGGCGGCGTCGGCCAATTCGAGGAAATCATTGTAGTCGAGGAAATCGGCTAGCACGCGCGGATGCACCAGCAGCGTGGTGTCGATTTCGGACGAATCGGCCGCCCGCAGGATGTGCAGCTCGGCCACGAGATCGGCGAGCAAATCCCCGGGCGTTTGCGCCGCGCTGACGGCATAGCGGATCTGATTCTTGACGTGAACCGCCTTGGCGAACGGACACAGGTTGAGGCCGATCACTGCGCGCTCCAGCCAGGCACGCGTGGCGGCGACCACGTCCTCGTCCACGGCAGCGAGCGGTTCCTGGTCAATGCGCATGCGATTCGCGTCAGCCGATGTCATAAAGTAGTGTCGCCCCCAGCGATGTTGGTGCACGCAGCGTGCTGGATCACACGCAGCGTCGGCTATGCCTTTCACATTATCGCATCCATCCGGGCGCCGGTGTCCGCGTCCAACGCGGCAAATCCGTCCCGTTCTTTTTGACCCAGATCAAAGCCAGTCCGGCGCTGGGCATCTACAGTGTTCAGTTATGCAAACTGACCTGCCCTTATCGACCGGAACCGGCCACCCGAATCGTGTCAGTTCCTGAATTGGTCTGCCCGGCGGGCAACCTGCCCTCGCTCAAGGTCGCCGTGGACAACGGCGCCGACTGGGTCTACATGGGCCTCAAGGACGACACCAACGCGCGCAATTTCGCCGGGCTCAACTTCGATGCCGCGAGCGCGAGCGAGGGCCTGCGCTACGCCCACGCGGCCGGCGCAAAAATGCTGCTCGCCATCAACACCTATCCGCAGGGTCTCGCCTCGCCGCGCTGGCAGCGCGCCATCGACAGCGCCGCCGACCTCGGCATAGACGCGGTGATCCTCGCCGACGCGGGCCTGATGCGCTACGCGGCCGAGCGCCATCCGCAGCTGCGGCTGCACCTGTCGGTGCAGACCTCGGCCACAAACTACGAAGCGATCAATTTCTACCACGAGCGCTTCGGCATCTCGCGCGCGGTGCTGCCGCGCGTGCTCTCGCTCGCCCAGGTCGCCGACGTGATAAAAAACACGCCGGTGCCCATTGAAGTGTTCGGTTTCGGCAGCCTGTGCGTGATGGTC
>JADGRR010000544.1 GCA_017880745.1 Burkholderiales bacterium | reverse complement strand
GCGGAATCGCTGTCGAGCGAGGCCAGTTCGCCGAACAACTGGCCGGCGCTGGTGAACAGGACAGTATGGCCATGTATCACCGCCTCATGGGCGAGATTACGAGCCAAGGTGGATTTGCCGACGCCATTCGGGCCGACCAGCAGGGCGTTGGTCGCGTCCTTGAGAAAGTCGAGGGTCATCAACGCTTCGAAGGCTGCCCGGTCGATGGCGGTGGGCCAGTTCCAGTCGAAGTCGCACAAGGGTTTGAAGCGACCGATATGCGCGCCCTGAAGGCGACGCTCGAGGCTACGGCGGGCCCGTTCTTCCTCCTCCCATTCAATCAGCGATTTGGCCCAGCCGGCGGTAGCGGCTTCCGGCCAATGCGCCAGCAGGCCGCGCAGTTGCAGGGCCTTGGCGCGGGCTTGCAAAGCGTCAGGGTTTTTCATGACCCACCTTCTTCAGTTGGTCGTAGGTCTCGAGGGAATGCGGCTGCACCGTCTTGTCGCGGGCCCGGACATGCGCCGGCAGGGTGAGAGCGACCGGTGGGGCCTGGCGGAGGTCGTCGCGGCGGCGTTCGAGCGCCAGCCGAACCGCGTTGGGATGCGGCACATCGCGTTCGAGCGCCTCGCGGATGGCGGCATCGAGTTGGCTCGCGCCATAGCGTTCCAACAACTGGACCAGGCTCGCGGTGATGCTGCCGAGGTTAGAGCCACGCTCGGCGGCGCGAACGAGTAAGGTCCGGCTGGCCGGCGCCGCCTGGGTCAGGCGATCGGTCGCGCGGTGGCGGCGGGCCTGACGTTTCCAGTCGACCAATGCCTGGAGATGAGCCGGATCCTCGATCTGCTCGCCCTTGTCGTAGCTGCGTGGATGGCTGGCGACGATCGCCTGGCCCTCGACGATGCGTAGCCGGTCAGGATCGGCCAGCACGGTCAGGGTTCGCTGTACATGCGTGTGTGGAACCGTGTATTCGTTCAGGTCAAAGCGGACATAGGGGGTCTTGCCGACCTTGACGGCGACCCGCTCAACGACGGGATAGGGATTGTCCGGCTGCTTCAGCAGCATGGGTGCTTCCTCGGCAAAGACCTCGGCGACGCTGCGGGTCTGGTCTTCGGGGCAGCGGCGATCGGCGGCCTGGCCGCGGCACCAGGCGTCGGCCTGGGCATTGAGATCGTCCAGATCGGCGAACGCGCGAGCGGCGAAGAACGCGTCACGGACGTAACGTATGCTTCTTTCCACGCGGCCTTTTTCGTTGCCGCGCGCCACTGCGACAGGGCGGGGTTCGTAGCGGTAATGCCCGGCGAACTCGAGCAGGACCGGATTGAAGCGGATCGCGTCGCCATGCCGCTCCAGCACGGCGCTGCGCAGATTGTCGTACAAAACGATCCTCGGGATGCCGTTCCATGCGGCAAACGCGCCGAGATGGCCGCGCAGAAAGTTCTCCATGCGGGCGTCGAGGAAGAAGCGCAAGAAGATCTGGCGCGAGAAGCTGAGCACCATGACAAAGGCCATCAAGGGGCGGCGCGCTCGCCCTATCATTATGTGATCGAAATGGGCCCAGTCGCATTGGGCCTGCTCTCCCGGCAACGTGCGCAGGCGCAAATAGGCCTCCGCCTTCGGTCGTGGCCGATGGCAGGCGATGATGGCGCGGAAGCGGCTTTTGCCGCCGCGGTAGCCGCGTTCCCACACCATGGCGTGCAGCCGGCTGGCGGTCAGCGTCGGGAACTTTGCCAGCATCTCGCGGATGAACGGCAAATAGGGGTCGATCTTCAAACGCCGCTGCGGCGGGCCGATGCGTGGCAGGCCAGCCTGGGCAAGCACCCGGGCGACGGTTTCGGGATGCACGCGCAGCTGCCGGGCGATCGTTCCGATGCGCCATTTTTCAACGTGGTAATAGCGCAGGATCTGCGCCTCGAGCTCAGGTGGAATAGTCATGATCGGGTCCTCTTCGTCGGTTCCGGTGGACCCGGCGCCGCAGGAAGCCTTGCCGCACATGTTCCGAGCAGCGACGACCACAACGAAAGCAGCACCATCGCTGCCTGTATGGCGGCTGTCGGCTGTGCATAAGCACGGGTTCTCCGCTGCTCACCGCCGGATCGATGGCCAGCACAGCATCGCTTCGATGAGGGGGTGAACCGTGATGCGTCACTTTATTTTGGCGTGCCCGGTACCGACGCGCCCGCTCCGCATGTTTGTTCCGGCCGCGGCTGCTCGCCTGATAACGCTCACCCGCTTTATGCAATGACCGGCGACGCGCATGGGGCGCGCAATCAGCGCAGTAGATGTGGCCACGATCGCAGTCGCTGCAGATGAGCACCTGGACCCGGCAGGCCGGATCCGCGCACAGGAACAGCCGGGCTTGCAGCCGGTGATCATGGTCGCAACGGCCGCTCTCGTGATGCGGCAGCCGATGGTGTGGACGCGCGCCGTCGTGGCTGCGATGATGTCCCTGCAATCGTGCCTCTGCACGGTGTAGGGCACGACGCCGAAGCAAAACTTCCCGGTGATGGATCGGCGCCGTGCCTGCCTTCCAATCTCGGCAGGTCTATCGCATCAACTCAAATGCCCCGAGGCCAGACCCCGGCTCGGACCGCCACCCCGGATTGTCCAGGTGGGCCCACAGGGACCTCCCGCCCCCTCCGCTTCGCTGCGCGCTAAGGGCGCTCCGCTCCGGGGGCGGGTCCCTCCTATGGACTACCTGGACAATCCGGAACGACGAAGCCCAGGTCGGCCATCAGACGACACATCAGCAAAAAACGACGGATTCTGGCCGGCATCGACACCCCCTCCCCTTCGGTGACCGCGTGTTTGATCATGGCGCGAACCGCCTTCCGGAAATCGGCGGCGC
>JADGRR010000066.1 GCA_017880745.1 Burkholderiales bacterium | reverse complement strand
CAGCCGGACCAACTGGCGAACTCGCTTGCTTTCGCGAATAGGAATCATTATCATTTGCTCACTTGTCCTATGGAGACCCCCATGCGCCGCCTGCTTCTCTGTCTCGCCTTGCTGCCTAGTGTCGCTCTCGCAGCCGACCTCGAATACACCCTTGTCATTCGGGACCACCGTTTCGAACCGGCGGAAATTCGAGTTCCCGCCGGGAAGAAGATCAAGTTGCTTGTCGATAACCAGGACGCGACGGCTGAAGAGTTCGAGAGCCACGAACTGAATCGCGAAAAAGTCGTTCCGGGCAAGGCGAAGCTTCCCGTATTCATCGGCCCCTTGACGCCTGGCCGCTATCCGTTTTTCGGCGACTTCCACCCGCAAACGGCGACCGGCGTAATCGTAGCCGAGTAGCCCCGACAATGCGCTGCGGCGAACGCCGGCGTTCGCGCCCCACCCCGACACTGCATCGCGAATCCGTCCAGCCAACCAGACAAACATAGAGAGGATTTGATAATGAACCTGCGTATGGCGTCCGCCGTGGCGCTGACTGCTTTTCCGCTTTGCGCCGCAGCTTTTGGTCCCTCGGATTACATCTACGTGCCCGCCGTCACCTATGGCGAACATGAGATCGATTTCAAATCCGGCGCGTGGAAGCACAAATCCGGGGAGGACGCGTTGAGCGCGTCATCGATTGGATACGGCTTTGGCGTAACCCAGCGCTGGTTTACGGAGCTCTACCGCAAGTACGAACGCCCGGAAGGCGAGGCCACGCATTTCGACGCCTGGGAGTGGGAGAACAAGCTTCAGTTGACGGAGACCGGCGAATATCCCGTCGATACCGGGCTGATCGTCGAATTGGAGCGGCCGAAGGATCGCAGCGAAGGCTACGAAGTCCGCTTCGGGCCGCTATTCCAGACCGAGACGGGCAAAATACAGCTGAACGGCAACGTCATATTCGAGCGGCATTACCGCGCCGATGCAGTGCCGCCCCTGCAGTTGGGCTATCAATGGCAGGTCAAGTACCGCTGGCAGCCCAAGCTCGAATTGGGTTTTCAGGGATTCGGCGAACTCGGCCAATGGAACCATTGGGCTCCGGCGGAGGAGCGCTCGCATCGAATCGGACCGGCGGTGTTCGGCAAGCTTGCATTCGGCAATCGCCAGGCCATTCGCTACAACGCCGCCTGGCTCGTGGGTGCCTCGACCGCCGCCCCCAGCCATAACCTGCGATTACAGGTCGAATACGAGTTCTAACAAGCCGTTGCAAGGCGTTTCCCGATCTGGAATATTCGCGATGTCGGTCAAACCTGTCAGAGGGAAAAGCTTTTCGACAGGCCCAAATTGGGGTAAATAAAAGGGCGCGTGCCCCGTGTTTCAACAACCTGCTGACGCGCAGCAACGACCAGCCACCTCGGACAAGGTTCGATGGCCGGATCGACGCCCATTATTTCATCGCGGGCGAATGTCCGTCGCGAGCGTGTACTGGTCGGTGCGCGCTTTGTAGTTCAGGTTTTTCAGCATGCCCCAGGTGCTGACCTCGTAGTGGATGGGTATGATGCCCAGATCGCCTATCGCAATCTCGGTCGCTTCCTGCAGCAGCTTCTCGCGTTTGTGATCGTCGATGGTAACAATCGCCTCCTCGGTGAGCTGGTCCACGCGCGGATTGGAATAGCGCCCGCGGTTGGTATTGCCCAGGCCCAGGTCGCGGTTGTAGGTGTGCAGCAGCGCCTTCAGCGGCGATGAGGCTTCGCCCGACTCCGCGCCCCAACCCAACAGCATCAGGCTGAATTCGAGCTTGGTCGCGCGGGTGAAAAACACGCTCGAGGGCATGGTCTCGACCTTGGCGTCGATATTGATCCGGCGCAGCAATTGGGCGACGGTCTGCACGATCTTGTCGTCGTTGATGTAGCGGTTATTGGGCCCGTGGATGGTCAGGCCGAAACCATTAGGATAGCCCGCCTCGGCCATGAGCTTTCTCGCCGCCTCGGCGTCGTACTTTTCCACCTTGAGTTTCTTGCTGGTGCCGAAAAACCCATCGGGCAGGAGCTGGCTCGCCGGCACCGCCTTGCCTTCCATCACCCGCGCCACGATTGCCTCGCGGCTCAGCGCCATCGAAATCGCCTTGCGCACGCGCAGGTCGCGCAGGGGATTGGCTTCGAGCGGCCGCCCCGCGTTGTCGGTGACGAACGGCGAGTTCTTCTCGCGCCCGGTGTCTATGTGCAGATAGATCAGCCGGTTGGAAATACCGCTGACGACGTTTAGACTTTTGTTCTTCTCCAGTTGCGCGGCGTCGGCAGTCGGCACGCCTTCGATGAATTGGACGCTGCCGGACAAAAGCGCCGCCACCCGCGTCGCCGGGGTGTTGATGATCCTTAACGTGACCTTGTCCCAGGGTTCCCTGCCGCCCCAGTATCTGTCATTGGCGGCGAGAACGATGCGGTCGCCCTTGGCAAATTCGACGAATTTGTACGGCCCCGTGCCTATCATGGCCTTGCCCGAGTTGTAGTCCTCGGTGCTCGCCTTCTCGCCGTGCTTCTTCGAGACTATGGCGACCGCAGTGATGTCGTTGGGAAAGGTGGGCGCCGGCTTGGGGGTCTTGATGTGCACCAGGTATGGGCCCCTGATTTCGACCACGGCGTTCCTCGGCACGTAGATCGAGAACGAGGACGGACTGTTGGGCACATTGATCGCGCGCTGGAAGGTGAAAGCCACGTCCTCCGCGGTGAATTCCGAGCCGTCGTGCCATTTCACGCCCTTCCGCAACTGCACTTCCCAGGTGGTGTCGTCGATCGCCTTCCACGAAGTCGCCAGCCCCGGCACCAGCTTCTGCCTGGGGTCGTTGCGTATCAGGGTGTCGAATACGTGCTTCGCCATGCCGTTGTTCGGCGCGACGTTGTGATAGTGCGGATCCATGGAGGTGACGTCCGCGGAGAGGCCGATGTCGAGATTGGCGGCGGCGCCCGCTTGCGCAAGGGCGCAGAAGAAAACGGAAAACAGGAAATTCCTGACTAGCATGGTCGGCTCCGCGTGGTCTGTGTGTGGGCAATGGCGGTCAAGAATACCGAAAAGCTGCCGGAAAGCAACGCGCCGCCAGAATGGCGTTTGCGAGAGGCGCGCGCGCCCTCGTTCTTTGGGCGTGCACCTGGTAACCCGCGCGGGGCCTGTCCGCTATAATCGGGACAGGCAAACCAGCCCGTCTGCTGCGCCGCCAGCCCTCCCCTGCAACTGGGGAAAAGGACCAAGACATGCCGCTGAGGCGCTTTCTGTTTGCAGTCATTGCCGCGTTCGCGCTCACCGCCCACGCCGCCGAGTTGCGCATCGGTCTGGCCGCCGACGTAACTTCGCTCGATCCGCACTACCTCAATGTCGCACCCAACAACAACGCCGCCTGGCACGTATTCGACGCGCTGGTGCATGTGGATGCGAATGTGCGCCTCGTTCCCGGCCTCGCCATCTCCTGGCGCGCCATCGATTCGACCACCTGGGAATTCAAGCTGCGCAAAGGCGTCAAGTTCCACGACGGCTCGGATTTCACCGCCGAAGACGTGATCTTTTCGCTGGAGCGCGCGGCGACGCTGGCCGCGAGCCCGGGGCCGTTCGCCAGCTTCGTCAAGCCCATCACCGCCAAGCAAATCGTCGATCCCTGGACGATACGGTTGAAGACCGCGGCGCCCTACGCCATGCTGCCCCACGACCTGAACTCGATATTCATCGTGTCGAAGAAGGCAGCCACCGGCGCGCGCACCGAGGATTTCAACAGCGCGAGGGCGGCGGTCGGCACCGGCCCGTACAAACTCCTGCGCTTTGCCCGCGGCGACCGCGTCGAGCTCGCCCGCAACGACGCCTACTGGGGGGGCAAGTCAGCCTGGGACAAGGTGACGCTGCGCATCCTGCCCGCGGATACGGCGCGCGTCGCCGCGCTGCTCGCGGGCGACCTGGACGCGATCGAGAACATTCCGACCGCCGATCTCACCCGGCTCAAGACAAACGCGAATTTCCGGCTGGAGCAGAAGGTTTCCTGGCGCACCATGCTGTTGCACATGGACCAGTACCGCGACCATCCGCCTCGCTTGAGCGACAAGACCGGCAAGCCGCTGGCGAAAAACCCGTTCAAGGATGCGCGCGTACGGCTGGCCGTGTCCAAGGCCATCAACCGCCGGGCCATCGTCGAGCGGGTGATGGAAGGCGACGCCATCGCGGCGGGAAACCTGGTGTCACCGCCCGTGTTCGGCTATGTAGATGCGCTCAAGCCCGAAATCTACGAACCGGAAGCGGCAAAAAAGCTGCTCGCCGAAGCCGGTTATCCCGACGGCTTCGCGCTTACGCTCTACGCGCCCAACGACCGCTACGTCAACGACGAACAGGTGGCACAGACGGTGGCACAGATGCTGGCGCGGGTCGGCATTCAGACCAAAGTGGAGACCATGCCCGCGAGCGTGTATTTCGGCAGGGCGCGCGCCGGCGAATTTTCCTTCGCCCTGCTCGGCTGGGGTTCGTTCTCGGGCGACCTGGCGCTGCGCGCGCTAGTCGCCACACCCAATGCCGACAAGGGCTATGGCGCCTGGAACTGGGGCCGCTATTCGAATCCGAAGGTGGATGCGCTGCTCGAGCAGGGCTTCGCCACGCTGGACGAAAAGAAGCGCGAGGCGCTGGCGCGCGAAGCCGCGATGCTCGCGCTCAAAGACGTGCCGGTGATACTCTTGCACCACCAACTCGCTTCCTGGGCGATGAAGAAGGGCATCGCTTACAGACCGCGCACCGACGAGTACACCTTCGCCCACCAATTCCGGCCGCAATGAACGCAGATCAAACAGTGCGGGGCCACCCGCATAGGCATGGATGCGAATGGCCCCGCCCTATATGGGCATCTTGCATTCTGCGTTCTGGACGCTGATTTTCTCCATGCCCGTATTCATTGTCCGGCGTTTGATGCAAAGCGTGCTGGTGCTGTGCTTCATGTCGCTCCTGGTGTTCGTCGGGGTGTACGCCATCGGCAACCCGGTGGATATCCTGATCAATCCGCAAGCCGACCAGGCCGACATCGAGCGCGCCATCGCCGCGCTCGGACTGGACAAACCGCTTTGGCAGCAGTACCTGATTTTCCTCAAGCAGGCGCTGGCAGGGGACCTTGGCAAATCATTCGCCTACAACATCCCGGCAATACAGCTGATCCTGGAGCGCATGCCCGCCACGCTGGAGCTGGCGCTGGCCGCCACCGGCATGGCGGTGTTTCTCGGCATTCCGCTCGGCCTGTGGGCAGGCTTGAAGCCCGACTCCTGGCCGGGCAAGCTGATCATGACCGGCTCGATCCTCGGCTTTTCCCTGCCCACATTCTGGGTCGGCCTGATGCTGATCATGCTGTTCGCAGTCGAACTCGGCTGGCTGCCCTCCAACGGCCGCGGCCCGACTACCGAGCTCCTTGGAATTCCGGTTAGTTTCCTCTCCTGGGAAGGTGTGAGGCACCTGATCCTGCCGGCCACCAACCTGGCGCTGTTCAAGCTCTCGCTCATCATCCGCCTCACGCGCGCCGGCACGCGCGAGGCGCTGCTGCAGGATTACGTCAAGTTCGCCCGCGCCAAAGGCCTGTCCAGCACCCGTGTCGTCGGCGTGCACGTGCTGAAGAACATCATGATCCCCATCGTCACGGTGATCGGCCTGGAGTTCGGCTCGGTGATCGCGTTTGCCATCGTCACCGAGTCGATATTCGCCTGGCCGGGCATGGGCAAGCTGATCATCGATTCGATCAACGTGCTCGACCGGCCGGTGATCGTCGCCTACCTGCTGATCATCGTGAGCCTGTTCATCCTCATCAACCTGGCCGTCGACATCGTCTACTCGCTGCTCGATCCGCGGGTGCGCATCAGCGAGGCGAAGGGATAGGCCATGCAGCGCGAACAAACTCCGTTGCAGCGCATCGTCGCCGACTTCGCCGAAAGCAGGCTCGCGCTCTCAGGGCTGGCTGTGCTTACACTGATCCTGCTCGTCGCCCTGTTCGCGCCGCTGATCTCGCCGCAGAATCCCTACGACCTGGCGCAACTCGACGTGCTCGACAGCCGCCTGCCGCCCGGATCCAGGTCGGGCGACGGCCTGACGTTCTGGCTCGGCAGCGACGACCAGGGGCGCGATATCCTGTCCGGCATTTTCTACGGCCTGCGCATCAGCCTCGGGGTCGGCGTGGCAAGCACGCTGTGCGCGGTGATCATCGGCCTGACCATGGGCCTTTGCGCCGCCTATTTCGGCGGGCGCACCGATGGCGTCATCATGCGCTTCGTCGACATCCAGCTGTCTTTTCCCGCGATCCTGATCGCGCTCATCCTGCTCGCCCTATTGGGGCAGGGGATCGGAAAAACGATTTTTGCGCTGATCATGGTGCAATGGGCCTACTATGCGCGCACCGTGCGCAGCACCGCACTGGTAGAGCGCAGGAAAGAATACATCGAAGCGGCCGTGTGCCTGGCGCTGCCGCCCTCGCGCATCGTCTTTCGCCACCTGCTGCCCAATTGCCTGCCGCCGCTAATCGTCATCGCCACGGTGCAGGTGGCGGCGGCCATCGCGCTGGAGGCCACCCTGTCGTATCTCGGCATCGGCGTCCCCATCACCGAGCCCTCGCTCGGCCTCTTGATCAAGAACGGCTTCGATTACATGCTCTCGGGCAAGTACTGGATCAGCTTCTTTCCCGGGATTGCCTTGCTCGTGACCATCGTCAGCATCAACCTGGTGGCGGATCAGCTGCGCGACGTGCTCAATCCGCGGCTGCAGAAATGACCGAATCCACGCTGCGCGTCGAGAACCTGCGCACGCACTTCTTCACCCGCCAGGGCGTGGTAAAGGCGGTGGAGGACGTCAGCTTCTCGGTCGGAGCGGGAAGAATCCTCGGCTTGGTGGGCGAGTCCGGTTCTGGCAAATCCATGACCGGCTATTCCATCATGGGCCTCGTCGATCCGCCCGGCCGCGTGGTCGCCGGCCGCATCCTGCTCGGCGGCAAGGATCTGCGCACGCTCGCGCCCGACGAAATGCGCAAGGTTCGCGGCAACCGCATCGCCATGATCTTCCAGGATCCGATGATGACGCTCAACCCGGTGCTGCGCGTGGACACGCAGATGATCGAGGCGATCCAGGCGCATGCGGACGTTAGCCGGGCCGCGGCGCTCGAGCGCGCGCGCGACGCGCTGGCGCGCGTCGGCATCCCTTCGCCGCAGGAACGCCTCTCAGCCTACCCGCACCAGTTCTCGGGCGGCATGCGCCAGCGCGTGGCCATCGCCATCGCGCTGCTGAACAAGCCCGATCTGATCATCGCCGACGAGCCGACCACGGCGCTGGACGTCACCATCCAGGGGCAGATCCTGTTCGAGATGCAGAAGCTCGCGCGCGAGTCCGGCACCGCCCTCATCTGGATCACCCACGACCTGTCGGTGATTGCCGGCCTTGCCGACGAAATCTGCGTCATGTACGCCGGGCGCATCGTCGAGCATGGCAGCGTCGATCAGGTGCTCGATGCCCCGCTGCATCCGTATACCCACGGACTCATCGACTCGGTGCCCAGCCGCGGCCGCAGAGGCGAGCCGCTGCGGCAGATCCCGGGCATGACGCCCTCGCTGCTCGATCTCGCCCCCGGCTGCGCCTTCCGCGACCGCTGCGCCCGCGCCGACGGCGCCTGCGCGGAGGATCCCGCCCTGTCGAGCCCGGTCGCCGGCAGGCAGGTGCGCTGTTTCCATCCATTGACGCAAAGCGCGGTCGCGTGAGCGTTCTGCTGGAACTGCGCGGGGCGTCCAAGCGCTTCGTCAAGACTCTGGACACAGCGGCTAGGCTTGCGAACCTGTTCGGCGCCAATGCAAGGGAAGAAATCGTGCACGCCGTCGACGCGGTTGATCTTGCCGTGCAAGCGGGCGAAGTGGTGGGCCTGGTGGGCGAATCCGGCTGCGGCAAGTCCACGCTCGGGCGCCTCGCCGTCGGCTTGCTCGAGCCCTCCGCCGGCACCCGCCTGTGGCGCGGCGAGGAAGTAGCGCAGTTGCCCGCCGCGAAGCAGCGCGAGATCCAGCTCAAGATCCAGATGATTTTCCAGGATCCCTACGCCTCGCTCAACCCGCGCATGCGCGTCGCCGATATCGTCGGCGAGGCGCCGGTGGTGCATGGTCTGATCGAGCCGCGCGAGCAAAAGGACTATGTGGCGCAACTGCTGCTGCGCGTCGGCCTCGACGCCTCGCTGCTGCGCCGCTTTCCGCACCAGTTCTCCGGCGGCCAGCGCGCGCGCATCGGCATTGCGCGGGCGCTGGCGGTCAAGCCGGAGTTCCTGGTGTGCGACGAAGCCGTGGCGGCCCTCGATGTTTCGATCCAGGCGCAGGTGCTGAATCTGTTCATGGAACTGCGCGAGGAATTCAAGCTCACCTATCTTTTCATCAGCCACGACTTGGGCGTGGTGCAGCACCTGTCGGACCGCGTGGTGATCATGTACCTCGGCCGGGTGGTCGAGGCCGCTTCGACCGAGGAGATCTACGCCAGGGCCAACCACCCCTATACCCAGGCGCTGCTCGCCGAAGTGCCGCGCCTGGACTTGCGCAGAAAGAGTTTCGTTTCGATCAAGGGCGAAATCCCCTCGCCGCTGGCGCCGCCGCCGGGCTGCCATTTCCACCCGCGCTGTCCGCACGCCATGCCGCGGTGTAGAATCGAGCAACCGCATTTGCGCGAGATCGCGCCGCTGCATTTCTCCGCCTGCCATCTGAACGACGATGTTCAAGGCGCCTGACAGATTTTCCGTTAGGCGACTAATCTCGGGGAGCGCGAGGGGCCGGGAAAGGGGCGGGAACCTTCTTTTCCCGCGCTGTTCCCCTCGTTTTGTTGGGAACTCTTCGCCATGAATCAAGCACAACTGCCGCCCATCAAGTCCGAAACTTTAGCCATGATCGAGCGTCTGATCGGCTTCGACACCACCAGCCGCGACTCCAATCTCGGCCTGATCGAGTGGACGCGGGATTACCTCAAGGCTTACGGCATCGAGTCGCGCCTCACTTACGACGCCACCGGCAACAAGGCGAATCTGTTCGCCACCGTGCAAAAGGGAAACAAGCCCGGCATCGTCCTCTCCGGCCACACCGACGTGGTGCCGGTGGACGGCCAGAGCTGGGCCAGCGACCCGTTCAAGGCGACGTTGCGGGGCGACAAGCTCTATGGCCGCGGCGCCTGCGACATGAAAAGCTATCTCGCCGTGGTTCTGGCAATGGCGCCGCGCTTCGCCGAAGCCGAGCTCAATGCGCCGATCCATTTCGCCCTGTCCTACGACGAGGAGGTGGGCTGCATCGGCGCGCGCGGCCTGCTCGAGGACCTGGCGCGCAACGACATCCGCCCCGCGGGCGCCATCATCGGCGAACCCACCAGCATGCAACCCGTGATCGCGCACAAGGGCAAGCGCGCCTACAAATGCTGCGTGCGCGGCAAGGAAGCGCATTCGGCGCTCACGCCGCAAGGCGTAAACGCCATCGAATACGCCGCCAGGATCGTCACCTACATCCGCCACATGGCCGAGCGTCTGCAGGCGTGCGAGCCGCGCGATTACGGCTTCGACGTGCCCTTCACCACGTTGCAGACCGGCCTGATATCGGGCGGCACGGCCAGCAACATCGTGCCGCGCGAGTGCATTTTCCAGTTCGAGTTCCGCTACCTGCCCGGCGCCGACCCGGACGCACTCGAGCGTGAGATCAGGGATTATGCCGAGCGCGTGATCCTGCCGGAGATGCAAAGGACCGATCCCGGTACCTCCATCAGTATCGAGACCAAATCCGACAACCCGGGTCTCAGCATGAGCGAAAAGGACGAGATCGCCCAACTGGCCCAGGCGCTGTCGCGCAACCCATCCACGGCCAAGGTGGCCTATCTTACCGAGGGAGGGTTGTTCCAGCAGGCGGGCATTCCCGCCATCATCTGCGGCCCGGGCTCGATCGAACAGGCGCACAAGCCGGACGAATATGTGACGCTCGCGCAGGTCGCGCTGTGCGAGTCGTTCATGGAGCGGCTGCTCGATCAGATGTGTTCGGCATAGTCCGCAACCATAGTGCGGATACGCACCCGACAAAGCAAAGGGGACGCCGCGGCGTCCCCTTTGTGTTTGATGCGGAGGCGTGAGCTTATTCGGCAACGACCTCTTCGGCGGCGGTCCCCGGCACCACGACGGCACGCTTGGTGAGCTTCTCGCGGATGCGCGCCGCTTTTCCGGAAC
>JADGRR010000065.1 GCA_017880745.1 Burkholderiales bacterium | reverse complement strand
GCACGGCCGCTGGGAGAGCAGGCCGGTCGCAGCCGATCGAGAAGAGGGGCTTGCGCCCCTCCTCGGACCTGCCGCAGAACGAGAAGAGGGGCTTGCGCCCCTCCTCAGACCTGCCGCAGAACGAGAAGAGGGGCTTGCGCCCCTCCTCAGACCTCCCCGGGCCGTGCAATCATCCGGCGCGAATCCGTCCCCGGCGCCGCAGACATTGCGCGTTGCCGGTCCTTGCCTGCGTTTATCGGTCGAGGATGCCAAATCACGGAACCCGGGCAAGGCGGACGGTGCGCGAGTAGTCGAAATCGAGCACTTCCCAACGGTACTGGGTTCGTCCGCCCACGCAGATGTTGAAATTTCGGGCTATTACGTTTCCGCCAGGCACTGCACCCTGCATTGGGAGGGGCAGCAGCTCTGGCTCGCGGACCATTCTACGAACGGCACTTGGGTTGATGGCGAGCGCGTTCATCGCGGCACTCGCGTTGTTCTCGCCAATGGCGCGGTACTGGGATTCGGCCGGGACAAAGGTGACCGGGATCACGACCGTTATCCGGCAATACACGCTCAACTCATGCGCAAGCCGGTGGCGTCGGGGGCACGCTCCACGCCGGTCGCGCCGTCCTGCTCTACGCCCGTTGCGCCGGGTGTCCCCACGTTGGTTTCGATTCAGGCTTCGGCGGAGAAGACTCCTCTTGCCGTCCTCGCCATCGTCGACGCAAGCGGCAGCCCCAGACGCGATGTTCTCACACTGCCCTTCACCATCGGTCGCGGATCCGCGCAGGACTACGTGGTTCCCGATACCAACCGGGGCGTGTCGCGTGAGCATCTGGTAATCGAGGAGGTCAATAGCGCCGGCGCGGTAACGCGCAACAGAGCCGCGGGCAAGAATGGAACCTTTGCCGGCAATCAGGCGCTGCCGGAACGGTTCGTATGGCGCTTTGGTCAGGAAATCGTGCTCGGCGAGAAATGGACGAGCGCGCCGGTAGTGCGGATTTCGTTGCGGCACGTGGAGCAGGCGGATTGAACAAAGAGACCCCCGTGCACCTCCCGCGGGCGGCCGCAGCCTCGCCGTTTCATCAACAATGGCGGTGGCATGGCGGACTGACCGCAGCCTACGCCTCGGAGGCAGGGAGCGGACACGCGCGCAATGAGGATTGCTGCAGCCACGTTCCCTCGGCGGAACGACCCGGATTTTGCGGCGTGGCCGATGGGGTCGGCGGCGGTGCGCACGGGGAAATCGCCAGCAGGGTCCTGTTGACGCACTGCGCGCAGGCGCCGAAAGAAACGTATTGCGACCCAGCCAGGCTCATCGACTGGTTGACCCAGGCCGATGCGCAAGTGCGCGCGGCCATCGCCCGGCGCACCGATCAGGCTGGCGCGGCGACGCTGGCTGCGGCGTGGTTCCCATCGCAGAGCACGGCCTATCTGCTCAATGTGGGCGACTGTCGCGCCTACCAGCTGAAACCGCGCAAGCAACGCTATGCCATCCACCAGCTCACGGTGGATCAGACCTATGCCAGTTTCGCGCAACAACCGCCGACCAATGGCAGACCCGACGACCCTGCGCGCATGGTCGGAGCAGGCGCCGTCGGTGTTCCCCCGGTTGTGAAAGCACAAATTCGCGAGCGCGAGCTGCTGTTGCTGTGCTCGGACGGCGTGCATAAATTTGTTTCCGATGACCAGATCGCAGACGTCGTTTCGGGTGGCCTCAGTCACGGAAATTCGCTGGAAACAATCTGCAACGCTCTGGTTCAGGCGGCGAAAAAAAATGGCAGTCATGACGACGCAAGCGCGCTTCTGGTGTTGAGCCGTCCGTGGTTCACGCCACGCTGGTTCTATGGCTGCGCACTGGCCGCGGTCTTGCTGCTTTGGTTCCTGTCGGCGCACGGCGAGGGGCCTCCCGAAAAAACCGTATCGCCGGTGGCTCAGATCCAGTCGGTCGGGGAGCGAACGGCGCGGAATGGGCCGGACTGGACGGGTATGTGGCAATGACACGCAGGGGAGATCAGGGAGGATGCAGGGCGCGGGGCGCGAGAATTTTCGGCGTCGTGCTCGCGACCGTCCTTTGCCTGTCGATCGGCGTGGAAAGAACGCTCGCCGAGACGCAATTGGTGATTGACCCGACCGAAGTGTCCGAGCCGCCGAAACCCGCCGCGCCTGCGGCGAAAAAGCCAGCACAGCCGGATGCCGCGCGAAGGCGCCAGCGCCAGCGGGCAGAAGAGGAGCAGCGCAAGCGGGCGAAGGCAGAAGCACGCGCACTGGCGGCAGAAAATGAAGCCGCGAAACTACGCGCGATGGAACAGGCGCGGCAGGCAGATGCAGCATCCAAGGACGCGGCGACGAAGGCAGCGGCACGAAAAGCCGCAGCAGCCAGGGTGGCGGCAATTCGAGCAGCAGCGGCAATCGCGACAAAGGCGAGGATCGCGGCAGAAAAAGACTCCGCAGCGAACGAAGCGGCATTGAGAGACGCGGCTGCGAAAGAAGCGGCAGCGCAGGAGACGGCCGCTAGAGAAGCGGCGGCAAAGGAAGCAGCCGAAAGAGAAGCGGCAGCGCGGGAGCTGGCCGCGAGAGAAGCGGCGGCACGGGAAGCCAACGAGCGGGAAGCGGTAGCGCGAGGGGCGGCAGCAAAATTAGCGGCGCTCAAGGAGACCGCGGCCAAGGAAGCGCGGACGTCGAAGGCGCAGCCGCGTTTCGGGACGGTGTTCCGCGATTGCGCCGACTGTCCGGAGGTCGTGTGGCTGCCGCAAGGCAAATTCATCATGGGTGAACCATCCGCCGCAATCGGACCGCGGCATGTCGTGAGAATAAGCTACATGCTGGCGGTCGGACGCTTCGAAGTGACCTTTGCCGAATGGGACGCGTGTGTTGCCGCCGGGGGCTGCCGCCGTCGCCCGGACGACTCCGGCTGGGGCCGCGGACGGCAACCCGTGACCAATGTCAGTTGGGCGGACGCACAGGCGTACGCCGCCTGGCTGGCACGCAGGACCGGCAAACACTATCGCTTGTTGACCGAAGCCGAATGGGAGTACGCCGCGCGAGCGGGCTCGGCCGCGCGCTACTGGTGGGGAAACGACGCCGGGCATGGCGAGGCCAATTGCTACGATTGCGGCAGCAGATGGGATGGCCGTCAGGCGGCGCCAGTTGGCACATTCTCACCGAACCCGTTCGGGCTGTATGACATGCACGGAAACGTGTTTGAGTGGGTCGAGGATTGCTACCACTACGGGTACCAGGATGCGCCCAGCGACGGCAGGGCATGGACGCTCGATTGCGCCGCTGCCACCGACACCCGGATGGTACGCGGAGGAGCGTGGCAGGGTCCGGCCATTACGACGCGTTCTGCGGCCCGGTCCACCGTCGCATTCAACTACTACGATAATCGAATCGGCTTCCGCATCGCGCGGACGGAGTAGTGCATGGTTCTCAACTATCTTAAGCGCAAAAATCCCGACGACGGCGAAATTCTGGAGCGACGGATAGAACCGCGTCTGGGCCCGGAACTGTGCGGCGCCAAAAGCGAGGTTTTCGATTCAGGCAGAAAGACGATCGTCGATTGCGCCCACGTCAAGGTCGAGCGTCTCGAGACCTACCCGGTCCTGTTTTCGAAGGTGTTCAAGGAATTCGAAGACTCGAAGGGACAGAGGTATGACTATCGCTATTGGGCGGAAAGGGAAAATTTCTTTTTGCGGGAATTTTTGAAAAAGCAAAACGAGTTTACCCACGTTGTTCAGGCACGGCACCTGATATCGGAAAATGAAGCTGCAAAACAGGTGCTCACCTGCGATGCAGGGATAACGATCGCAGACTGGTTGCGGGTGAAATCCCGTTACGCCGATACCGCGACGCTGAGCCACCCGTTCCAGCGCTCGGACGCTTTCTTGCGGTTGATTCGAGCCTGCCTGGTGGCGTTGAAGCAGATCCACGACCATCGCATCGTTCACTGCGACATCAAGGAAGACAATATCTGCATTCCCTATGCACCAAATCCATTTCCCGGAGACGGGCAGAAGATTCATCTCGAGTTCGAGAAGCTCAAGCTCATTGATTTTGCGTTCTCGATCGCTCATGCCATTCCGCTCACCCAGATACTGGTCATCAATCCCGACGAGCGCCTCCCGTATCAATCGGAGTTGCTCATCTCCGCGTTGCGTTCGGACCGACGCAGCGGCTGTCCCAACGCGGTTCAGCAACTCGACTATCGGGTTGATCTCTTCAGTCTTGGTTACATGGCGGAGAAAATCAGTGCTGCCGGGCTCGACTGCCCGCCCGGACCCGTCGACATCCGCGCATTGGAAGACGTACGCAGCTTGGTGCAAAAGCTGAAGGCCTTCGATTCGGCCCCGAACATCTGCCCTCTTCCCCATGATGGCTTGATTGCCGAGATCGACCGCCTGCTTGTGCAAACGGCGGGACTCTCCCAGTCCCTGGAATTCAAGGTGGATGGGGAGTGGACGGCGGAAGAAATGGCGCAGGGACAAGGGGCGGGTCGCAAAACTCCCATGACGCCGGTTGCGCTTCCGCTGCCTACGCCGGTTTCTCCTCCACTGACGAATGCCCCATATCGATCGGGCGGTTCATCCGCAATCAGGATGCCGCTGCTGCTCAGCCTGGCGCTGGCTTTCGCGGGCGCCGGCGTTTTCCTGTATCGGGAAGCGGGAGATGGCGGGTCGCCATCGCCATCGGGCGCACGCATCGAAAAGAAAGAGACACCCTTGGCGCAGCCTCCGCTAGCGCCGGGAACGGACATAAAGCCGCCGGTGCCGAGCGCCGCTCCATCCCCGCCGCAACCCTCGCCAAATGCGTCCGCGGACGCCGGCGATCGCTTATTGGCACGGCTCCGAAGCGACGAGGATCCGATTTTTCAGGCCGCGTTCGGGGACCTCACTCAGCTCATGACGAGCAGCAAGCCGGCTGCAGCGGGGATAGCCGAATCTATTGCGGCAGAATATGGCGACGCATTGGCGTCACCAAGTCCCCAGGCGACAAGATCGCGTGCATTGGGCCGGTTGATCTGGATGGCGAACGCCGGCAACCCGTTTGCGGCGCAGCGCGTCGCCGCGTTCGAAAAACACTATGACGAGGTCAAGCAAACGGTCGCCAAGACTGTCTGGTGGGTGCGGGGTCAAGGCGCTCAGCCAGAAGAGGCGGCGCGCTGGATGGAAGATGGCGCGCTGTTGGCGGAAAACGGCGACCGGCCGGCCATGCTGGATCTGGCCTTCGCCCGGGGATACGGGCGGGCGCTCAAGCAGGATCGCGTGACTTCCGTGGAATCCTATTTGAAGGTGATTGCCCATGCCGCTGGCGGCGATGAAATATCAACAAGGATCCGGCAGTCTGCAGTTCGCGGACTAGCGGCCATACTCAATATTATCGTCGAGCAAAAGGATCAAGATGCGGCGAAGCGCCTGTTGCCCGCACTGGAGTCGAAGGCTGATTCGGGCGCGGCCGACATGCAATACTATTTGGGCCTGTTGAGCGAGTGCGTCACGCACCCCGCCAATCTGGATGCGGCGCGACAATGGTACCGCAGGGCAGCCGCTGATCCGGCGTGGAAACGTACGGCCGACCACAAGGCGCGCCTGCTCGGCAGGTGGTGTCCGCGCCGCCCGGTTTAGGGTAGCTTGCAATATCGGACCGGATTTCCGGGACCGGAAACAGCGGGGAGCGGGCTAACCGCTAGTAGGACTGCGCGGTTGAGTGGAAATCTTGCACTGCGGCAGGTAACTCCGGCCTTTTTTCCGGGTGGGCGGTGAGCTCTTCGTCGATTGGGTCACCAATAATCCCAGCGGTCGCGACTTGACCTAACCGGCAATGCCCGGTTTCGACCCACTGCCGACTTCAGAGCAAACGATAGCCGTCGGTCCGTTTTCAGGCTCGCCACGGACGGTCACCGCGCGACACACTTAGTCCTAGGAGGTTTCGCGCCAAGACCACGAATGCCCGCTCAGCGAGTGCGCTTCCAGTCGCCAGCGACTCCAGCTCCGCCGCTCCATTGGCCGGAAGCGGTTATCGCGCCGTCGGTGATGCGCCCGCGCAGGATCCCTTCCACCGGAGCGCCTTTCGGGGACCAGGCCGCCAGCCTCAACTGCACCAAGCCGTCCGCGGCGACCGTGCCACGTGCACTTGCCGGCTTTTTCGTGATGCCGATCCAGCTGCCTTCGGCAATCCCGTTGCGCACTGCCAGTGTGACCGGCCAGCAGAACGGTGTCTTGTTCCGGACCTCGTTGCACAGCCGTCCGCTGTAAGTACCGTCGTACGGTGCAGCAGCCTCCGGCGCGTCTTTCGCGGGTGTGGACGCCGCGCGCCGACTCGCATCCGCCTGCTTTCTAGCCGCCTCGGCGGCTTGCCTCTCCTCCTCGAGCCGCTTGCGCTCCTGCTCGAGTTGAGTGCGCTCCTCTTGCGCGCGGCGCTGCGCATCATCGGCGGCCTGCCGTTTCTCAAGTTGAGTGCGCTCCTCCTGCGCGCGGCGCAGCGCATCGTCGGCGGCGTGCCGTTTCTCGATCCCCGCGGTCCGCCTGTCCGCCTCGATCAGTTTGCGTTCCTGCTCGAACAGTTTGCGCTCCTGCTCAAGTTGAGTGCGCTGCTCCTGCGCGCGGCGCTGCCCTTCTTCCGCCGCCAGTTTCTGCGCCTGCAACTGCGCCTCACGCTTGGCTTCCTCGGCGGCGCGCTGTGCATGCTCGGTGGCCTGTTTCTGCGCCGCCAGCTCGGCGGCCAATCCCGCGTCGACTCGAACTTGCTCGGCGCGGTGCACGTCGTATTGCTGGTAGCCCCAATAGCCCGCGCCCGCGATCGCGAGCGCCGCCGCGCAGAACACTGCCAGTACTCGCCAACTGGTTCCGTGCGCGGGCGCAGTTACGGCGGCACCTTCGTTGATGGTATATGTGCGGACCGGCTTGGCGATGTTCTTGTATGTCTGCTCACCCAGCAGCTTGAAGTCGAGCGACAATTTGTTCTGTATCTGATCGTGCACGCTGCCCGATATGCAGATGCCGCCGGGCGCAGTCGCGGTCTGGATGCGCGCCGCAATGTTTACGCCGTCGCCGAGCAAATCACCACCCTGGACAATGACGTCGCCCAGATTGATGCCCATGCGGAATTGCATCTTCTCCTCGGGCGCGAGGTGTTCATTGCGCGTGCGCAGCGCGGCCTGAATTTCCGTCGCGCAGCGAACTGCCTCGACTGCACTATTGAATTCGGCGAGCAACGCGTCGCCCGCCGTATTGAAAATCCGTCCCCGGTGCACGTTGACCATCGATTCGAAGATTTCCCGGTGGCCGCGAAACACGCGCACGGTGCGCTCTTCGTTGGCGGCCATCATCTTGCTGTAGCCTGCAACGTCGGCGCACAGGATTGTTGCGAGCCGTCGCTCGAGAGGCTGCGCACTTTGCGGAACGGATTCGCCTGACATCGTATATTCCCGGATATGTAGGGTAGAGACCCAATGTAGATTGGGCACGCAATATTACACGGTCAGGTTAGCAACTACGCGCATGCTGATTTTGACCTTTGTCATGGGAAACCCAATTTTCCCGTGTGCGGGGATGGCAATATTCCTAGAATGTCTGCTGTCCAGAATCACCAGCGTCGTTAGGTAAGGCGATTCTTCCGGCACTTTAGGTGCGCTCCGGGCTCCGAATGCACGGACAAGTGCTAGCACAAATCCAAACATAAGCTGCCGTGCCGTTTTGGAATCTCCGTCCAATTGACTGCCAGCAGGATTTCGCGCAATGTCCGGGTATGGCGCTGACAACAGTGACGATTCCAGCAGCAACAGTCATTGCGTACATCGACAAGCATTGCCGCGATCATGCATTGGGAGTCGTTAGCGGTGCAGCTTATTGTCTGCTTCAAGACTACGGTGCGCCAACAGGGTTGCCCTGCGAATAGTCGTACAGATAGATATTGCAATGCGTAAATCTATTTTGATGATGCTTCTGGCTGTTGTGAGCAGCAGTGCAGCGGCGGCTTGGGTTGCAGTCGGCATCACTGAATCCGGTACCATCTATGCCGATTCTGCCACCATTGCCAAGGCTGGTGACAACGTAACAATGTGGCATCTCGTAGACTTTAATTCAATTCAAGTTAAAGCGACTGGAAGACGGTATATATCGCAAAAGATCCAATATGAATACGACTGCAAGGGAGAACGAGCCAGAAGGCTCAGCTTCCAATCGCACACTGGCAATATGGGCGGGGGCGCAACGGTTGACGGTGACTGGGATCCTCAGAAGTGGGAGCAAGTGCCACCGGGTGGCGTGATCGATTATCTGCGGCAATTCGCCTGCGGTAAGCGGTAGGCGCTGGTGATTTTCTCTCAGGCTACCGTAGAAGCCACCCCTGCGGTGGCTTTGTCTTTTCCGCCATGGGCCCGCGGTACTGACCGCCGACGTCGGGCTTCATCAACGCTAGACCGCAACGAGTTATAATTTCGCAGCCGCATGTCTGCATTCCGCGGTGAAAGGAGGTCGTCATGATGACCGAACTTTTGACAACCTCCTGGGTGACGTATTCGACGTTTCGTCGTCCGCTATGCAGCATCGGAATTCACGGTAGATCCAGCCGAATGCCGGTTTTGCCATCGGAGTGCGCGATTTGGTTACGGCCCTTCCCAAAATCGAGCAGGCGTTGAAGCTTGTGCCCGGGCGGTCATTCTCGATAGCGCCTCCGGCAAATTTTCTGGGGCTACTTGCGGCGGGTGTTCTATTCCTGAACCTGCTCGTCGTCACTCTGGCAGTGCTGTCGCTGCATTTCAGTCACGCGCAGTACGAAACGCGGGCTATTGTGGCGACCCAGAACCTGGCGCAAATGCTGGACCATGAAATCGCTGCTGCGATCGACAAAATCGATCTGGCCCTTCTTGCGGAACGGGACGAAATTGCCAGACAGCTTGCCGGCGGCGGCATTGATGGGCAGGCGCTGAACGCGTTTGTCGCACAGCAGCTTGCGCGGCAGCCCGATCTCGAAAGCCTGCGCTTTGCCAACGCTCAGGGCAACGTTGAATATGGCACTGGCGTGGTGTCCGGTTCCCCGGTAAGTACTGCGGACCGTGAATACTTTATCCGGTTGCGCGACGTTCCTGCCGCCGGCTTGGTCATTGCAAAGCCGTTGGTGGGGCGCATTAGCGGAAAATGGGTGATTATCCTGGCCCGACGGGTCAATGGACCTGACGGTTCCTTCGCTGGCGTGGTATTCGCCACGATCTCGCTAGAGCATTTCCAAAAGCTGTTTTCCGCGCTCAACCTCGGAACCCACGGGGCAGTCAGCCTGCGGGACACAGATCTGGGCCTCGTCGTTCGTCACGCAGCGGCCAACGGAGCCAGCGATGCTGTCGGCAGCAGGACGGTGTCCAAAGAACTATACGAGATCGTGCAATCGAATCCGACCGCCGGAACTTATGTCGCTTACACCAGAATGGACGGCATCGAGCGAGCGAACGCCTATCGCAAAGTGTCCAGCCATCCGTTTTACATTATCGTTGGTCTCGCCACCGACGATTTTCTTGCTGCGTGGCGGCACGAAGCCATCAAGACTTTGACACTGGCCGCAGCTTTCCTCGTCGTCACCCTCGCATTGTCATGGCTAATCTATCGTTCGTGGAAGCTCAGGGAGGAGCTGTCCCGTCGCGTGGTTGCCGTACAGGAAGAGGAGCAGCGGCGGCTGGCGGCGGAGTTGCACGACAACACCAGTCCGAACCTCGCCGCGCTCTCGCTTAATCTCGGGATGATTGCCGCGGACTTACCACCGAACGCCCCGGCCGAGCTCGAATCGCGATTGGCCGACACCCGGGCCCTGCTTGCAAAAACGACAACCGGCATCCGCGACGTCTGTGCCTATCTTCGCCCAGCGACCCTCGATTACGCTAGCTTGTCGCACGCATTGCGCGAGTATGCAGAGCAGTTTTCGCGCCGCACCGGCATCGCGGTCAATGCATCCGGCCCCGGCTCCGAAGAGCGACTGGCTCCTGACATGGAAACTATGTTGTTTCGCGTTGCCCAAGAAGCGCTCACCAACTGTGCCAAGCATGCAAACGCGAGTGCAATCAACATTGACCTTACCCACGACTGCGCGCACGCCGTGCTGACGATTTCGGATAACGGCAACGGGTTTGATCCCAAGGCGGTGGGTCGGTCCGAACACCGAGCGGGACTGGGGCTCCTGACCATGCGAGAACGGGTCGAGCTTGCCGGCGGCAGACTTAGTATCGATT
>JADGRR010000543.1 GCA_017880745.1 Burkholderiales bacterium | reverse complement strand
CAGCAGGTAGTTCAGCGAGGCGATCTTCCGCCGCCACGGCAGGTGCGACGTGACCTTCAGCCACTTGGCGTGCTGGTTGAACATCGAATCGACGATGTGAATGAATGCCTCGTAGCAGTTGAAGAGTCCGTGCCGCCCGGTGAGCAAGTAGCCTTCGAGCCAGCCCTCGCACTGGTGCTCGCTGAGCATTTCCATCACGCGGCCGGTGGGTGCCAGAAACTCGTCCGTCGGTGCCGTGGCCGCGTCCCATTGGCGGCTGGTCACCTCAAATAGAGATTCCAGACCGTTGGAGATCGTTTCGTCCGGGCCAAAGACCCGGAAATTTCGTCGCTCATCGTTCAGCTTCGCGACATCGCGCAGGAACCGGCCGAGCACATGCGTGTCGCCGATGCCACGCACGCCGGGCGAGGGCACGTCCACCGCGTAGTCGCGGAAATCGGGCATCCGCAGGTCGCGGAGCAGAATGCCGCCATTGGCGTGGGGATTCGAGCCCATGCGTCGGTCGCCCTTGGGCGCAAGTTCAGCCAATTCCGGCTTCAACCGGCCGTTTTCTTCGAAGAGCTCCTCCGGCCGGTAACTCTCGAGCCAGTCTTCCAACAGTTTGAGATGTCCGGGATGAGTGGCCGGGTCGGAGATCGGCACCTGGTGCGAGCGGAACGTACCTTCAACCTGAAGGCCATCGACCATTTTCGGCCCCGTCCAGCCCTTCGGTGAATTGAGGACGATCATCGGCCAACGTGGACGCGCGACGTTGCCGTGGACGCGGGCGTCCTGCTGGATGTTTTTGATCTGCTCCACCGCCGTGTCGAGCGTCGCTGCCATGGCCTCATGCATCAGCCCGGGCTCGTGACCCTCGACAAAGTAGGGCGTCCACCCGTAGCCGCGAAGCAACTGTTCCAATTCCTCGCGGGTGATGCGGGCCAGGATGGTAGGGCTGGCAATCTTGTAGCCGTTGAGATGCAGGATCGGCAGCACGGCGCCGTCCGTGACCGGATCGAGGAACTTGTTGGAATGCCACGCCGTGGCCAGCGGTCCAGTCTCTGCCTCGCCATCGCCGACGACGCAGGCAACGACGAGATCGGGATTGTCGAAGACGGCTCCAAACGAATGGCTGAGCGAATAGCCCAGCTCGCCCCCCTCGTGGATCGAGCCCGGGCATTCCGGCGATGCGTGGCTGGGAATTCCTCCGGGAAACGAAAACTGAAGAAATAGCTTGCGCAGCCCCGCCTCATCCTGGCTGATGTTGGGGTAGATCTCGCTGTAAGTGCCCTCGAGGTATGTGTTGGCCACAACAGCCGGGCCGCCGTGGCCGGGGCCCGAGACGTAAATCATGTCGAGGTCATATTTCTTGATGACCCGGTTCAGGTGCACGTAAATGAAGTTCTGCCCCGGAGTGGTGCCCCAATGTCCCAACAGCATGCGCTTCACGTCGGCGAGCGTCAGCGGCCGCTTCAGTAGCGGATTGTCAGACAGATAAATCTGGCCGACCGATAGATAGTTTGAGGCGCGCCAGTACGCATCCATTTTGTTGAGTTGCTCTGGCCCCAGGGTATTGCTTTTCATGTTTTAGCCTCCGCCGTCAGGTCGATGCCGAGAGGGAGCCGAGTCCTGATGCAGTCCACGCGCGGACTGCAGGATGGTCTTCCGAGGGGGCGGTTCATGCCACTGGCCATCTGGCCGCTTAACTTGAGCTTTCATGCTTCGTGAATTCGCCAAGTCGAACCGAGGACGCGGATGACGGATCTCGCGATCATGAGCTCCTCGTCGGTGTGGATGACCCGTACCTTGACGCGTCCGGCGGCCTGCGAAATCAGCGTTGCATTCTTCGCATTGCGCCTCTGGTTCAGCTCGATGCCGAGAAAGCCGAGTCCCCCGCAGATCCGCTTCCGGATGAGCGGCGCGTTCTCGCCGATGCCCGCGGCGAAGACGAGCGTGTCCAGTCCACCCAAGGCCGCGGCAAAGGAGCCGATCCATTTCCTCACCTGGTAACAAAACAACTCCACCGCCTCGGCCGCCCGGACATCGCCGGCCTCCCGCGCGCACAAGTCGCGCAGGTCGGAGGTGGTCCCGGAAACTCCGCGCAGCCCCGATTCGTGGCTCACCATCTGCTGGAATTGCGTCGCCGTCATGCGCTCGGTGCGAGCCAGGTAGTAAACCAGGCCGGGATCCAGGTCTCCCGTGCGCGTGCTCATCACCAATCCTGCCGTGGGTGTGAAGCCCATGCTGGTGTCGATGCTCTTGCCCTGGCGCACGGCCGCCAGGCTGGCGCCATTGCCGAGATGGGCGAGGATCACGCGGCCCTTCGCAGCCGCGGGATCGAGGCGGCCGAGCTCCTCCATCAGATAGGCGTAGGACAGGCCGTGGAAGCCGTAACGCTCGATCCCTTTTGCTGCGTAACGCCGCGGAATGGGCAGTAACCTGGCGACCCGCGGCATGGTGCGGTGAAACGCGGTGTCAAAGCACGCCACCTGGGGAAGTTTTGGATGCCGCCGCAAGAACGCCTCGATCAGCCCGATCTCGCGCGGCAGGTGATCGGGGACGTACGGCGTGATGCGGCGTAGTTCCGCAAGCAATTTCGGCGTGACCCGCTCCGGTTCGGAATGCTTCATGCCATGCACCACGCGGTCTCCCACGGCTTTGACCGACGCAAAGACCGGCTGCGCCTCAAGCCAGTCCAGCAGAAAACCGACCGCTGCGCTGTGGTCGGCGGCGGCAAGGCGCCTGGGCACTTGCGGCTTTCCAGCGGAATCGTTGACGATCAAACTGGTGCCGCTCAAACCGATGCGATCGATCTTCCCAGCGAGCCGCTTCCACGGCGTTTTGCCTGCCTCATAA
>JADGRR010000542.1 GCA_017880745.1 Burkholderiales bacterium | reverse complement strand
TGGCGCAGTTCCGCATACGCAGCGGCATGGATGATGCCGCTGCCGGCGTGAATCAGCGGCTGCTCGGCCGCGATCAGCATGTCGGCGGCGCGCTCGACCAGTTCGGGTGGCGGCACGGTGGGCGCGGTCCTGCGGTACTGGTGCGGCGCCCAGAACGCGGGGTCCGCTTTCACCTTGGTGTTCATGATGTTTTCGGGCACGTCGATGTGCACCACGCCCGGCCGGCCCTCCCACGACTTCCTGAGCGCCATGCGCACGAGTTCGGGAATGCGCTCGAACGAGGAAATGACGCAGCTCCACTTCGCCATCCTGCCGATCACGCCGGACTGGTCGAAACACTGATAGCTGCCGCCGCGGTCGGGATAGGCGATGCCGGGGCGGCGGCAGGCGGTGACCACCAGCACGCGGTTGCCCTCGGCCTGCTCCACCGCGATGCCGGGCAGCGCGTTCGCGACACCGGGCCCGTTCGATGCCATGCATACGCCGAGCTTGCCGGTGAGCCGCGCATAAGCGCCGGCCATGTGCACCGCGCTGGTCTCGTGGCGCGGCGTGATGAGATCGATGCCGTGAGTGCCCAGGCTGGCATAGAAGCCGAAATAGCTGCCATCGATGATGCCGAACACCTTCTGCACGCCCTCGGCCTGCAGCATTTTGACGATGACTTCACCGCCGCTGATTTCGGACATGCTGTCTCCCGTTATTGCCTGTTATCCGGCTCGCAATAGTACCTTGGATCAGGCGTGCGCTGCCGCCCGGGCGCGGCGCGCGCCGGTATAATGGCCTGACTCCCATGGTCCACGCCCCGCTTCAGCTCTGCCGCGCGGAGGCGCACTTACGAGAAGGTATCGATGTCCACGAAACGCAAGAACGTCGTCCGCTTCGACCTGCCGCTGAATCCGGCTTTTGACCAGCGCCTGGCGCGCGAGTCCGATATCGATCTCGCGGTTTGCGCCCGCGCGGACCCGGAGGCGGCGGGTTGGGCGGCGCTCGTACGAGCGCATGTCTACCACGTTTCCGCCGCGAAGGACGAGCTTCCGCGCCGTTGGTTCGTCAGCGCGGAACTGCTGCAGCGTTGCCCCGCACTGCTGTGCGTTTCTTCTGCCGGCGCAGGCTACGATACGGTGGATGTCGCCGCCTGCACCAAGGCCGGGGTCGCGGTGGTGAACCAGGCGGGCGGAAACGCCAACTCGGTCGCCGAGCACGCGTTTGGCCTGATGCTCGCGCTATCGAGACGGATCATCGAATGCGACCGGCGCCTCAGACGCGAACAGGGCTTCTCGCGCGAGGACTTCATGGGGCACGAAATCGGCGGCAAGGTGCTGGGCGTTATCGGGATTGGCCACGTCGGGACCCGTGTCGCAGCGCTCACCCATGCCTTTGGCATGGAAGTCCTGGCCGCCGACCCGTACCTGACGGAGGAGGAGATCGGCCGGCGCGGCGCCACGTCTGTCGCGCTGGAGGACCTGCTGGCGCGATCCGACATCGTGTCGCTGCATTGCCCGCGCGCGCAGGACACCATCGGCATGATCGATGCGCGCGCCTTGCGGCGGATGAAGCGCGGCGCGCTGTTCATCACCACGGCGCGCGGCGGCATCCACGACGAGGCGGCATTGCTCGAAGCGCTCCAGTCCGGCCATATCGGCGGCGCCGGGCTCGACGTCTGGGACAAGGAACCGCCGCCGCTGGACCACCCGCTGCTCAAGCTGGACAGCGTGATCGCGAGCTTCCATACCGCCGGGGTGACCCACGAGGCGCGGCGCAACATGGCGGCCATCGCCGCCGAGCAGATCGTGGGCACGCTCAAGGGCGGGCGGCCGCCGCGGTTGATCAATCCCGAAGTGTGGCCGGCCTATGCTGCGCGCTTTGAAACCGTGCTGGGCGCGCCAGTGCAGGTTCTCGATTCGGAATGAGCATCGCAGCCAGGACGCAACTGCAAGACGCCGGTTAGAACCGCTTGGGGGAGGAAAACGCGCGCCTTGCGCCGGCCGCTCGGGCCCGTTCCTCGTCAGTGATCGGCCGCTCCTGTTGAATCCATTCCTTCAACCCTTCAGGGGTGTCACAGTCCACGCCACGGTTTTCCCGGCAGCGCGTGATCGCGTGCTTACGCTGCTCCTGAGCCGAGTCCTTTTTCCTGTCGGCCTTTTTCGGCGTCGGTCCTGCGGCGGTCTGGGCCGGGGCGAGCGAGCCATAACCGAGGACCAGGCATGCGATCAACATGCTTTTCCACGCGACAACGGGTAGTCCTGCAGCATTCATCGTGAGCACCCATCAAATTGAAGCAATAATATCCGGTTTCAAAATGAGGGGATACCTCCCCTCATACTCCCCTAGAGCAATGCGAACGCGGCCTTGAGCTTGCGTTCGTACTCGGCCTGCGCCGCCTTGATCGTCTCCGGCGTCCATTTGAGGAAACCCTCGCCCGATTTCATCCCGATCTTGTCCTGCGCCACGCGCCGAGCGAGGCGCTGTCAAGCCGGCCGGGATCAGCATCGAATGATCGCGCGCGGATTTTTTGCCGCACCGCAACATCCGATGGCGGGATGGGGTTTTCCCGTACGAGAACGCGGCCATGACCCCGGAATCCGCGCCGGGCGCGGATTTCTCCTGGCAGCCTGAAGCCGCGCCGGGCGGGATTTTTCGTTTGAATAGATTTCTCTTTCGTTGCCAGACGTTTTTATCTAATATGAATGCCCATGCATATGTGTGCGGCGGGTCGTGACATCGCAACGACGAGTGGGCGCGGGCGCGCAAGGTCGAGTTACCGTTAGCTTCCGAGGAGACGAGCAATGCAGAAATCACTTCACATCAATCCCGACAAATGCACCGGGTGTCTACAGTGCGAGATGGCGTG
>JADGRR010000541.1 GCA_017880745.1 Burkholderiales bacterium | reverse complement strand
GGACATCCACAGCCAGCTGCATACCTTCGTCGCCGAGCTGGGATGGAAGGTGTCGGGGAAGGAGGCGACCTACGCGCAGATCCACCGCGCGCTGCTCGCCGGACTGCTCGGCAATGTCGGCTGCAAGTCGGAGGACAGCGAACATTACCTTGGCGCGCGCGGCATCAAGTTCCTGATCCACCCCGGCTCCGGCGTCGGCAAGAAGGCCGGGCGCTGGATCATGGCGGCCGAGATCACCGAAACCGCGCGCCTCTTCGCACGGTGCATCGCCCGCATCGAGCCGGAGTGGCTGGAGAGCGTAGGCGCGCATCTGATCCGGCGCCACCAGTACGAGCCGCACTGGGAAAAGAAGCCCGCGCGCGTGGCCGCGTTCGAGCGCGCGACGCTGTACGGCATCCTGCTCTATGGCAACCGGCGCATTCACTACGGCCCGCTGGATCCGGCCGAATCGCGCAGGATATTCATCCGCCAGGCGCTGGTGGAGGGCGAGTACGAGACGCGCGCGCTTTTTTTTCAACACAACCGCAAGCTGATCGCGGACATCGAGACGCTGGAGCACAAATCGCGCCGCCCCGACGTGCTGGTGGACGAGGAGTTGATGTACGCGTTTTACGACAGCCTAATTCCCGACGGCATCCACAACGGCGCCGCTTTCGAGCATTGGCGGCGTGAGGCCGAGGCCGACAACCCCAGGCTGCTTTACCTCAAGCGCGAGGACCTGATGCGGCACGAGGCGGCGGGCATCACCACCGCGCAGTTTCCGCATCAGCTCGACATCGGCGGGCGCAACTACGCGCTCGAATACCTGCACGACCCGGGCAACGCGCGCGACGGCCTCACGCTCACCGTCCCGCTGATCGCACTCAATCAGCTCGCCGCCAAGCGCTGCGACTGGCTGGTGCCGGGCCTGCTCAAAGACAAGGTCGCGCTGCTGGCGAAAACGCTGCCGCAGAAAATCCGCCACAAGCTCGGGCCGCTGCCCGAATTCGCCGATAGATTCGCCAACCAATTCGGCGCGATGGCGTCCGCGGAGCCGCAGCGCCAGGAAGACGTCTCCCTGGTCGAAGCCATCGCCCGCTATGCGCGCGAGGAATTGAACCTGGTCCTGCCGCCGGATGGTTTCCGCCCCGAGCTCCTGCCCGCGCATCTGTCCATGAATTTCCGCGTGGTGGACGAGCACGGCCGGCAACTCGCCATGGGCAGGAGCCTGGCCGCTTTGCGCGCGGAGCTGGGCGACCAGGCGGGCGAGCAGTTCAGCGCCATCGCCCAGCCCAAGGCCGCGCTGTCCGGCATCACCGCGTGGAACTTCGGCGAGCTGCAGGAGATCATGGAAATCCGCCAGGGGCCGCAAACGCTCATCGGCTATCCGGCGCTGGTCGACCGCGGCGACAGCGTGGACCTCGAAGTGCTCGATTCGCCGCAGAAGGCGCGCAGCCTGCATCGCGACGGTCTGCGGCGCCTGTTCATGCTGCAGCTGAAGGAGCAGACCCGTTATCTGGAGAAGAATCTGCCCGGACTGCGCGACATGGGGATGCAGTTCCTCGACTTCGGCGACGCCGCGTCGCTCAAGGACCAGTTGCTGCGCGTGAGCTACGACCGGGCCTGCATGGCCGAGCCCCTGCCCACGACGCAAGCGGAGTTCGCCCAGCGCTGCGAACAGGGGAAGACGCGGCTGTCGCTGCTGGCGCAGGAAATCTGCCGGCTGGCAGGCAATATACTCGCCGAGTATCAGGCATTGCGCAAGAAGCTGCAGGGACTGAAGAATCTGCCGCAGGCGCAGCGCGAGATCGAGGAGCAGCTGGCAAACCTGCTGCCGAAGAACTTCATCGCCGCCACCCCATGGGAGCGGCTGCAGCACATGCCGCGCTACCTCAAGGCGGTGGCGCTGCGGCTGGAGAAGCTGCGCGCCGACCCCGCGCGCGATGCGCGCTGGAGCGCCGAGTTCAATCCGCTGTGGCAGACTTGGCTGCGCGAGGACCTGAAGCAGAGGAAGCAGGGCGTGGCCGATCCGCAGCTGGAGCAGTTCCGCTGGCTGCTGGAGGAATTGCGCGTGTCGCTCTACGCGCAGGAGTTGCGCACGCCGGTGCCGGTGTCGGTGAAGCGGCTGCAGAAGATGTGGCAAGCTCTGCAGCGGTGAGAGGGAGAGAAACAACGCATGAGTGAAATCACCAAAGCATTGCTGCGGGCCTTTGCCAGCCTGCTGCATCCGCGCATGCTGCTGCTGATGCTGTGGCCGGTGGCTATCGCGCTGGTACTGTGGCTGGGATTGGCGTTCGCGTTCGGGTCCCAGGCGGCGGCTTCGCTCCAACTGCAGTTCGACCAATCCGCCGCCATCGGCTGGGCCATCACCGTCTGGCCGTTGTCGCTCGTCGCCGCGCACCTGGCCTGGATCCTGCTCGTGCTGCTGTTCATTCCGCTGGTGCTGATCACTGCGGTGCTGATCATCGGCGTATTCGCGATGCCGGTGATGGTGAGCCTGGTGGCGGAGCGCGCCTATCCCGGGCTCGAGCGCAGGCAGGGCGGCACCTTTGCCGGCAGCCTGTGGAACGGGCTGGTGACCCTGGTCTGGTTGGCGCTGCTGGTTCTGTTGTCGCTGCCCTTGTGGCTGTTCCCGCTATTTTGGCCGGTGTTGCCGATCCTGCTGTTCGGCTATCTCAACCAGCGCGTGTTTCGCTACGATGCGCTCTACGAGCATGCGAGCGGCTGGGAAATGCAAACGCTCGTCCGGCGCCACCGGCGCGAACTGTTTTTGTTGGGCGCCGTGGTCGCGCTGTTCGGGCTGATTCCCCTGCTCGGGTTTCTCGCGCCGGTTTACGGCGGACTGGCGTTCATTCACTATTGCCTGGCGCGGCT
>JADGRR010000064.1 GCA_017880745.1 Burkholderiales bacterium | reverse complement strand
CGATCGCACGCGCATGGTGCTGAACCTGCGCCGATCCGTGAGCTATGATACCCAGATCGACGGCAACAACCTGCTGATCATCCTCGCCGCCGCGCCGACGGCCAGCGGCAGCGGCGGGGCTGCGGTCACCCATTTCGTCGAAACCAAACAGACCGATATGCACACCGTGCGCGACGTCGATTTCCGCCGCGGCAAGGCCGGGGAAGGCCGTATCGTGGTCGATCTGTCCGACAGCTCGACCGGCATCGATATCCGCGTGCAGGGACAGAACCTGGTGATCGATTTCTTCAAGACCTCGCTGCCGGACAAGTTGCGCCGGCGCCTGGACGTCACCGATTTCGGCACGCCGGTGCAGTCGATCAACACCTTTAACCAGGGCGAAAACGTGCGCATGGTGATCGCGCCCAAGGGCCTGTGGGAGCACAGTGCCTACCAGACCGATACCCAGTTCGTGGTCGAGGTGAAGCAGATCGTTCCCGATCCGAACAAGCTGGCGCAGGGCAGCAAGGCCGGCTTCACCGGCGAGAAGCTGTCGCTCAACTTTCAGAACGTCGAAGTGCGCAGCGTGCTCAACGTGATCGCCGATTTCACCGACCTCAACATCATCACCAGCGACGCCGTCGGCGGCAGCCTGACCTTACGCCTGAAGGACGTGCCCTGGGACCAGGCGCTGCAGATCATCCTCGACACGCGCGGCCTGGATATGCGCAAGAACGGCAATGTGGTGTGGATCGCGCCGCGCGACGAGCTGGCGACCAAGGAAAAGCTGATGCTGGAGTCGCAGCAGCAGATCGGGGAACTGGAGGCCGTGCGCACCGAGAGCTTCGTGCTTAATTACCAGAAGGCGCAGGACGTACAGGCTCTGCTGACTTCCCCGAATCAAAAGGTGCTGTCCAAACGCGGCAGCGCGGTAGTTGACGCGCGCACCAACACCGTGTTCGTGCAGGACGTGCCCACCCGTCTCGACGAAGTGCGCAAGCTGATTGCCCAGATCGACGTGCCGGTGCGCCAGGTGATGATAGAGGCGCGCATCGTCGAGGCAAGCGATAGCTTCAGCAAGAACCTTGGCGCGAAGCTTGGCTACAACGAGAGGGTTCCGGGCGGCGACTGGGTGGTGGGACAAGGGCTGCGCACATCGTTTGGCCCGAGCCTCACGAACACCGCGCAACAAACGTCAAACGCCACGAATACACAGACGCTCGGGACCGGCACAGCGGACATAGCGGGGACCGGCCAGAACATCAGCCTGCCAGCTGGCGGCTTGAACGGCTTCAACGCCGGCGCAATTTCTGCAATTCTCTTCAACCGGAATTTCACCCGCTTTATCACCCTGGAGTTGAGCGCGCTGGAAGCAGACGGCAAGGGCAAGATCATATCCAGCCCGAGAGTGCTGACCGGAGACAAGGTCGAGGCCTTGATCGAGCAGGGCACCGAGCTGCCCTATCAACAGGCGACTTCGAGCGGGGCAACGAGCGTGTCATTCCGCAAAGCGAACCTGAGCCTCAAGGTGAAGCCGCAAATCACGCCCGACGGCAATATCATCATGACGCTGGACATCAACAAGGATTCGGTGGGTGCGACAACTGCGGCGGGAATTGCCATCGACACCAAACACGTCAAGACCGAGGTCCTGGTCGAAAACGGCGGCACGGTGGTGATCGGCGGCATCTTCGTCCAGGACGAGCGTACCGACATCACCAAGGTGCCGCTGTTTGGCGACATACCGGTGCTGGGCAATTTGTTCAAGAACAACACCAGGCATGATAACAAGACCGAGCTGCTGGTATTCATCACGCCGCGCATCGTCGACGATCGCCTTACGGTACGCTGAAAGGCTTCTTCGCTGCCCAGGAAAAGAGCCGGGTGACCGGCTCTTGTTTTTTGGTTCCGGCATGACGCGCTTCGCGCATTAGCCAGTACCGCAACAAGCCCGCGAGGGGGTTTGTCGCGTCCCCGGCATGGTTTCCGCGCAGGTTGGCTCGTCGCGGGCCCGGGTGCAGGTGGGTGCTGCTAGAATGGTTGCGTGAAAAACACGGATAACATATTTCTCGTCGGCCTGATGGGGGCTGGAAAGACTACGGTGGGCAGGCAACTCGCCGCCGAACTGGGCAAGACCTTCCACGATACCGACCACGAGATCGAACGCCGTACCGGCGTGAATATCGCGCTCATCTTCGAGATCGAAGGCGAGGCCGGTTTTCGCGCGCGCGAGGCGCAAGTCGTGGAGCAGCTGACGCAGCTCTCCAACGTCGTGCTCGCGACCGGCGGCGGCGCGGTGCTCGATGCCGAAAGCCGCGGGCACCTCGCCCGCCGCGGCGTGGTGGTGTATCTGCACGGCCAGCCCAAGGATCTGTGGAACCGCACCCGTCACGACAAGTCGCGGCCTTTGCTGCAGGACACCGATCCGCTGGAAAAACTGCAGAGCCTCTACCGGCAGCGCGACCCGCTGTATCGCGAAATCGCGGACATCGTCGTCGATACCGGCCGGCAAAGCGCGCGCACCCTCCTCCTCCAGCTGCTCCCCCAAGTGCGGGAACGATGCAAACTATCCGCGTAGAACTTGGCGCGCGCGCCTACGCCATCCACATCGGCGAGCACTTGCTGTCCGGCGCCGGACTGATCCTGCCGCATCTGGACCTGCCCAAGGTCGCGATTGTCACCAACACCACGGTTGCGGCCTTGTATCTGCAACAACTGGCGGAAGGCTTGCGCGCCGGGGGGGTGGACGTAATTAGTATCGTGCTCGAGGACGGCGAGAGCTACAAGAACTGGGCCACCCTCAACCGCATCTACGACGCGCTGATCGAGCGCCGCTGCGACCGCAAGACCACGCTCATCGCCCTGGGCGGGGGCGTCGTCGGCGATCTGGCCGGCTTTGCCGCTGCGACCTACATGCGCGGCATACCCTTTATCCAGGTGCCGACGACGCTGCTCGCCCAGGTAGACTCGTCCATCGGCGGCAAGACCGGCATCAATCACCCCCTTGGCAAGAACATGATCGGCGCGTTCTACCAGCCGCGCCTGGTGCTGGCCGATACCGCGGTACTGACATCGCTGCCCCCGCGCGAACTCTCCGCTGGCATGGCGGAAGTCATCAAGCACGGTCTCATCCGCGACGCGGCGTTCTTCGCCTGGCTGGAACAGAACATGGAGAAGCTGCTCGCGTGCGACCCGCAGGCGCTGGCGCACGCGGTGCGCCGCTGCTGCGAAATCAAGGCCGCGGTAGTGGCCGCGGACGAGCGCGAGACCGGCGACCGCGCCCTGCTCAATTTTGGCCACACCTTCGGCCATGCCATCGAGTCCGGCCTGGGTTACGGCAAGTGGCTGCACGGCGAGGCGGTAGCCGCGGGGATGGTCATGGCTGCGGATCTGTCGCGCCGCATGGGCCTTATCGCGCCGGTCGACGTAGACCGCATCATTGCGCTGCTCAAGCGCGCCAGATTGCCGATCGCCCCACCCGGCATCGCGCCCGGGCTCCTGCTGCAGTTGATGGGGGTCGACAAGAAGGCCGAGGGCGGCAATCTGCGCTTCGTCCTGCTCGATGCCCTAGGCGCCGCGTCGGTCCGCGCCGGCGTTCCCGCCGCCCTGCTGCAGCAGGCGTTGGCTCTTGCTGCCGCCTGAGTCCTGGGTACCGCCCACATCCTGCTCCGCCGCGAGCCTTAAGCGCTTGAAGTGACAGCGCTCCGCAGGTAAAATTACCAGTTCGGCCGGAAAAAGTCGTAGGCTGGTCCCACGACCGTCCGGAGCCAATTTACAGCCAGAGGTGCGAGCGTGACTGATCCTGCCTTGTCCCTGATTCGTCCTGCGGCGCAAGGGTTGTACGACCCCGCCAACGAACATGACGCCTGCGGCGTCGGCTTTGTCGCCAACATCAAGGGCGCCAGGAGCCACACTATCGTCGATCAAGGGCTGCTCATTCTCAAGAACCTCGCCCATCGCGGCGCAGTCGGCGCCGACCCGCTGGCCAGCGACGGCGCCGGCATCCTGATCCAGATCCCTGACCGGTTCCTGCGCGAGGAAATGGCCGCTCAGGGCTTGGTGCTTCCGCCAGTGGGCGAATATGGCGTGGGCATGGTGTTTCTGCCGCAGGAACCGGCTTCGCGCCTGGCCTGCGAATACGAAATCGAACGCGCGATCAAGGACGAGCAGCAGGTGGTGCTCGGCTGGCGCGACGTGCCGCGCGACAACGCGGGGCTGGCGGAATCGGGGAAAAAGATAGAACCGGTGATCCGCCAGGTGTTCATCGGCCGCGGCGGCGACGTGACGGTGACCGACGCCCTCGAACGCAAGCTTTACATCATCCGCAAATCGTCGGGTCACGCGATTCAGGCGCTCCGGCTCAAACACGGCAAGGAGTTCTACGTGGCGTCGATGTCGGCGCGCACGCTGGTGTACAAAGGCTTGCTGCTTGCCGATCAGGTGGGCAAGTATTACAAGGATCTGCAGGATCCGCGCCTGGTGTCGGCGCTGGCGCTGGTGCACCAGCGTTTCTCCACCAATACCTTTCCCACCTGGGACCTGGCGCATCCGTTCCGCCTGATCGCCCACAACGGCGAGATCAATACCCTGCGCGGCAACGTCAACTGGATCCGCGCGAGACAGCAGGCGATCTCCAGCCCCATCCTCGGCGCCGACCTGAACAAGGTCTGGCCGCTGATCTACGACGGTCAGTCGGATTCGGCCTCGTTCGACAACGCGCTCGAGCTTCTCCTGATGGGAGGCTATTCGCTCGCGCACGCGATGATGATGCTGATCCCCGAGGCCTGGGAAAAGCACACGACGATGGACGCCAACCGGCGTGCGTTCTACGAATACCATGCGGCGATGATGGAGCCCTGGGACGGACCCGCGGCGGTCGCTTTCTGTGACGGCCGCCAGATCGGCGCCACGCTGGACCGCAACGGCCTGCGGCCCGCGCGCTATATCGTCACCGACGACGACTTGGTGATCATGGCCTCCGAAGCGGGCGTGCTGCCGATCCCCGAGGAAAAAATCGTCAAGAAATGGCGCTTGCAGCCGGGAAGGATGTTTCTAATCGATGTCGAACGCGGCCGCATCATCGACGACAAAGAGCTGAAGGAAACGCTCGCGGCGGCGAAGCCCTACCGCGAGTGGATCGAGCGCATCCGCATCCGGCTGGACGACGTGGAGAGCGAGAAACAGCAGCCCGAGCGCTCGGAGGTGCCGTTGCTCGATCGCCAGCAGGCTTTCGGCTATACGCAGGAAGACCTCAAGTTCCTGATGCTGCCGATGGCCGCGGCAGGGGAGGAGGCCATCGGCTCCATGGGCAACGACTCGCCTCTCGCGGTGCTGTCGAACAAGAACAAGACCCTGTACCACTACTTCAAACAGTTGTTCGCGCAGGTGACCAACCCGCCGATCGACCCGATCCGCGAGGACCTGGTGATGAGCCTGGTGAGTTTCATCGGGCCCAAGCCGAATCTGCTGGGCATCGACGAGATCAACCCGCCGATCCGGCTCGAGGTCAGCCAGCCGGTGCTGGACTTCTACGAAATGGACAAGATCCGGCACATCGACCGCAACACCGGAGGCAAGTTCAAGTCCTTCGAGCTCGACATCACCTATCCCGTGGCCTGGGGCCACGAGGCGATCGAGGCGCGCCTGGCGAGCCTGTGCGCCCAGGCCGAGGACGCCGTTCGCTCCGGCTACAGCATCATCATCATCTCCGACCGCCGCCTCGACCGCAACAATGTGGCGATTCCGGCGCTGCTGGCGCTTTCGGCAGTCCACCAGCACCTGGTCGGCAAGGGCCTGCGCACCAGCGCGGGGCTGGTCGTGGAAACCGGCTCGGCGCGCGAGGTGCATCATTTTGCGCTGCTTGCCGGATACGGCGCGGAAGCGATCCATCCCTATGTCGCGCTCGAAACCCTGCTCAACATGCAGGGTGTTTTGCCCGCCGATGTCAACGGCGGCAAGGCGATCAGGAATTTCGTCAAGGCCATCGGCAAGGGCCTGTTGAAAGTGATGTCCAAGATGGGCATTTCCACCTACATGTCCTACACCGGGGCGCAGATATTCGAGGCGGTGGGGCTGTCGCGCGAGCTGGTTGCGAAATATTTCACCGGCACCGCTTCCAATATCGAGGGCATCGGTTTGTTCGAAGTGGCCGAGGAGGCGATCCGCCTGCACCGCGAGGCTTTCGGCGCCGATCCGGTGCTCGCCAATGCGCTCGATGCAGGCGGCGAGTACGCGTTTCGCGTCCGCGGCGAAGAGCATATGTGGACGCCCGACGCGATCGCGAAGCTGCAGCATTCGACCAAGCAGGGGAGTTTCGACACCTACCGGGAATACGCGCAGATCATCAACGACCAATCCAAGCGGCATATGACTTTCCGCGGCCTGTTCGAATTCAAGTTCGGGCAGATGCAGCCGGTCCCGCTCGAGGAAGTCGAACCGGCGAAGGAGATCGTCAAGCGCTTCGCCACCGGCGCCATGTCGCTGGGCTCGATCTCGACCGAGGCGCATACTACGCTCGCGATCGCGATGAACCGCATCGGCGGCAAATCCAACACCGGCGAGGGCGGCGAGGATCCCAACCGCTTCCCGCCGGCGAAGGCCGGCGAAACGCTGGCCCTGCGCCTGGGCGGTCACAACGTCGAGCGCGACCTCGCGCTCAATGAAGGCGATTCGCTGCGCTCGAAAATCAAGCAGGTCGCCTCGGGACGGTTCGGTGTCACCGCCGAATACCTGGCGAGCGCAGACCAGATCCAGATCAAGATGGCGCAGGGCGCGAAGCCCGGCGAAGGCGGCCAGTTGCCCGGTCACAAGGTATCCGAGTACATCGCGCAATTGCGTTTCTCGGTTGCGGGCGTGGGCCTGATCTCGCCGCCGCCGCATCACGACATCTATTCGATCGAAGACCTGGCGCAGCTGATCCACGACCTGAAGAACGCGAATCCGAACGCTTCGATCAGCGTCAAGCTCGTGTCCGAGACCGGCGTGGGCACGGTTGCCGCGGGCGTGGCCAAGGCCAAGTCCGACCATGTCACCATTTCCGGCTACGACGGCGGCACCGGCGCTTCGCCCTGGTCCTCGATCAAGCAGGCCGGCACGCCGTGGGAACTGGGCCTTGCGGAAACGCAGCAAACGCTGGTGTTGAACCGGTTGCGCGGCCGAATCGCGGTGCAGGTCGACGGTCAGATGAAGACCGGCCGCGACGTGGTCATCGGCGCCATGCTCGGCGCCGATGAATTCGGTTTCGCCACCGCGCCGCTGGTGGTCCAGGGCTGCATCATGATGCGCAAGTGCCACCTCAACACCTGTCCGGTCGGCGTGGCTACGCAGGATCCGGTGCTGCGCCGCAAATTCCAGGGCAAACCCGAGCATGTGGTCAACTTCTTTTTCTTCGTCGCCGAAGAGGCGCGCGAAATCATGGCCAGGCTCGGCGTGCGCAGCATGAACGAGTTGATCGGCCGCTCCGATCTGCTCGAGATGAAAAAAGGCATCGAGCACTGGAAGGCAAAGGGGCTGGATTTCTCCCGCATTTTCTACCGGCCGCAGGTCGACGCAGAAGTGGCGCGGCGCAAGTGCGAGGAGCAGGATCACGGTCTTGCGCGCGCGCTCGACCACCGTTTGATCGAAATTGCCAAACCCGCGCTGGAGCACGGCAAGAAGGTCGCGATAGACATGCCGATACGCAATGTCAACCGCACCGTTGGCACCATGTTGTCCTGGGAAATCGCGCGGCGCTATGGCCGCGCCGGATTGCCCGACGATACGATACAGATCAGGTTTGCCGGCAGCGCGGGACAGAGCTTTGGCGCATTCCTGGCAAAGGGAATCACGCTCGACCTGATCGGCGACACCAACGATTATTGCGGCAAAGGACTATCGGGCGGCCGCATCGTGGTCCAGCCCTCGGCTAAGTTTCGCGGCGAGCCGACGCAGAACATCATCATCGGCAACACGGTGTTGTATGGCGCGATTGCGGGCGAGGCCTATTTCCGCGGGGTCGCCGGCGAGCGCTTCGCAGTGCGCAATTCGGGCGCAAGCACGGTGGTCGAAGGCACGGGCGACCACTGCTGCGAATACATGACCGGCGGCACGGTGGTGGTGCTGGGGACGACCGGGCGCAATTTCGCCGCCGGCATGTCCGGCGGTATTGCCTATGTGTTCGACGAGGACGGGACTTTTGCCCAGCGCTGCAACCCCTCCATGGTGCAGATCGAACCGGTGCTGACCGAAGCGGAGCAGGAGGGCAAGCTCGCGCGCGGCATGTGGCATCTTGGACAGGCTGACGAAGCTCTGCTCAAACGTCTGGTGGAGAGCCATGCCAGATACACCGGCAGCGCACAGGCGAAAAAAGTGCTCGATGGCTGGGTGCAATACCGGAGCAAGTTCGTCAAGGTATTCCCGCACGAGTACCGGCGCGCGCTCGGCGATCTCGCCGCCAAGGGCGGCAAGCTGGCGGCGTAAAGCGTTAAGCACAAGGGCCACACAGGAAGATCGCTTGGTGTTCCTTCTTCCTGTCGCTTGTGGCGAAAGTTATTCGATTTAAGGGTTGAATTGAATGGGCAAGATCACCGGGTTCATGGAGTTCCAGCGGCTGCGGGAGGCGAGCGAAGCCCCCGAGGCGCGCAAGCACCATTACCACGAGTTCCTCCGGCACCTGTCCGATCAAGAGGCCGGCGTGCAGGGAGCGCGTTGCATGGATTGCGGCACTCCCTTCTGTATGAGCGGCTGCCCGGTCAACAACATCATTCCCGACTGGAACGACCTGGTCTACAGGCAGAACTGGCGCGAGGCGCTGGCGACGCTGCATTCGACCAACAATTTTCCGGAATTCACCGGCCGCGTCTGCCCGGCGCCGTGCGAGGCGGCGTGCACGCTCAATATCAACAGCGATCCGGTGGGCATCAAGTCGATCGAGCACGCCATTATCGACAAGGGCTGGGAGATGGGCTGGGTGCGGCCTGCGCCGCCGGAGAGCAAGACCGGGAAGAAGGTCGCGATCGTCGGTTCCGGTCCCGCAGGTCTGGCCTGCGCGCAGCAACTGGCGCGCGCCGGGCACGAGGTGGTGCTGTATGAGAAGAACGACCGCATCGGCGGCCTGTTGCGCTACGGTATACCCGACTTCAAGCTGGAAAAGCACCTGATCGACCGGCGCATGGAGCAGATGCGCGCCGAGGGCGTGGAGTTCAGGGTAAACCAGCCCGTCGGCGGCAGCGCCAGGAATGCAGTGCCGGCGCAGAAGTTGCTGCAGGAATTCGACGCCGTGGTCGTGTCGGGCGGCGCCGAGCATCCGCGCGACCTGCCGGTGCCCGGGCGCGAGCTGGACGGCATCCATTTCGCCATGGAATTCCTGCCGCAGCAGAACCAGGTCGTGGCCGGCGACAACGTCGTAGGGCAGATCATGGCGACCGGCAAGCACGTAGTGGTTATCGGCGGCGGCGACACCGGCTCCGATTGCGTCGGCACCTCCAATCGCCATGGTGCCGCGTCCGTCACCCAGTTCGAGCTGCTGCCGCAGCCGCCGGAGCAGGAGAACAAGCCGCTGGTATGGCCTTACTGGCCGATCAAGCTGCGCACTTCCAGTTCGCACGAGGAAGGCTGCGAGCGCGACTGGTCCGTGGCGACCAAGCGCTTCGAGGGCGCAAACGGCAAGGTGAAAAAACTGGTCGCGGCGCACGTCGAGTGGAAGGACGGCAAGATGGTGGAGGTCCCAGGCACCGAATTCGAACTCGAGGCCGACCTGGTGCTGCTCGCGATGGGTTTTCTCGGGCCGGTGAAAAAAGGATTGATCGAAGAACTCGGGCTGGATCAGGATGCGCGCGGCAACGTCAAGGCCACGATCGACGGCGCCGGCTGCTACCAGACGTCGAACTCCAAGGTGTTCGCCGCCGGCGACATGCGCCGCGGCCAATCGCTGGTGGTCTGGGCGATACGCGAAGGGCGCCAATGCGCCCGCGCAGTGGACGAGTTCCTGATGGGGACTTCCGCCCTGCCGCGCTGACCCAGCGCCCCTGCCCCTGAGCGGACGGGTAGACCGTTTCCGTCTCCAGACGAGTGCGCGCTGCCGCGCGCGCAAGAGAAAACGGGCATCTAAGAGATGCCCGTCTTTCTTTGGTGCCGGTCAACCGCCGAATCAGTTGATGATAGGAAACTGAACGGTAGTTTCAGTTGGCGCCACTGCATCCCCCGGCGTTGACACCGTTATCGTCAAGAAACCGTTAGCGGTCGGGTCAGTGCATGTCGCAACCGGAGGCGCTCCCGACAGCGTCGTCACCGAGTCATCCTTTATGGACAC
>JADGRR010000540.1 GCA_017880745.1 Burkholderiales bacterium | reverse complement strand
CATCTTGCCAAACGGGTGATGAACGAGCTTTCAATCAACCTCAACAATGCCACTGCGGTCGTTCAGGGCTTTGGCAACGTCGGCTCCTACGCTGCATTGGGGTTACATCAGTTCGGCCTCAAGGTGATCGCGGTCAGCGATCACACCGGCGCGCTCCACGATGCAACCGGTCTCGATATTCCAGCACTGATGAAGCACGCCACCCTGCATGGCAGCATCGCCGGCTTTTCCAACGAGATGGCGTTCGATCCCGCTCAAATTCTCACATTGCCCTGCGATGTGCTGGTGCCGGCGGCGATGGAGCGCGTGATCGACGCGAAGGTCGCCGAAAACCTCAAATGCCGGGTGCTGGCGGAAGGCGCCAACGGACCGACCACGCCGGACGCTGACCTGGTGCTGGAAAAGCGTCAGGACGAGATTTTCCTGATCCCGGACATTCTGTGCAATTCCGGCGGCGTCGTGGTCAGCTATTTCGAATGGGTGCAGGACCTGCAGCAGCTGTTCTGGGAAGAAGAGGAAGTGATGCGGCGCGAATACCAGATCCTCGACCGCGCCTTCGATCATATGGTGACGCGCGCCAAGCTGGATGGGATTGCGCATCGCACCGCCGCGATGGCCATCGGCGTGGAAAAGGTCCGCGCCGCCAAGAACACGAGGGGACTGTTCCCGTGATCACCGGCCTCGAGCACCTCGTCGTGCTGGTCTCCGACCTCGAGGCCGGCGCCAAAGCCTATCAATTGCTGCTCGGACGCAGCCCCTCATGGCGCAGCCGGATCGACGGCGCGGAAACCATCCTGTTCACCCTCGACAACATGACGCTCGAGCTGATGGCGCCGGCCGGCCACTCGCCAACGTCTGATCGCATCCGCAACGTCATGAAGACCTGGGGCGAGGGGCTCGCCAGCATCTGCTTCCGCGTCGGCGACATCGAGAAGACGCATCGCAGGCTCGATCGCGTGGCGCTGAAGCCGGACCCGGTCGTCGAGGTCGAAAGCCGCGATTCCGCCTCCGGCGCGGTTCTGCACTGGAAGCGTACGCGCGCTGCGACCGAGCTGGCGCGCGGCGTGCGGATGTTCTTTCTCGAATTGGCGCAGGAGCGTCCGCGCTCGGCAGCGTCCGCGGAAGCGCCGATCCTGGGGCTCGATCACGTCGTGGTGTCGACCGAGGATCCGGAGCGCGCCGCCGCACTTTACGGCGCGCGGCTCGGCCTCGACATGGCGCTCGACCGCTCGCATCAGGATTGGGGGCAGCTGATGTTCTTCCGCTGCGGCGATCTTATCGTCGAGGTGGTGAAGCGGCCGGTCGCCGGCGCCGACCAGATCCACGACAAGCTCTGGGGCCTGAGCTGGCGCGTCGCCGATATCGACGCGACCCGGACACGGCTATTGGCCGGCGGTATCAACGTGTCGGAAGTGCGCGCCGGCCGCAAGCCGGGCACGCGGGTGCTGAGCGTACGCGATGGCGCCTGCGGCATCCATACCTTGCTCTTGGAGCGGACGACGAGGGGGTGATCCTCACTTAACCTCCCCTGGAGGGGAGGATAAGTGCGCTTCATTCTCAAACCGCGCTTTGCGTGCTACATCCGCACTCGCATTCACCGGGCGACCGATTTGGCCAAGGCAAAACGAATTCTGAAATGGCAGCGCGATCCCGCAGGGATGCGGCTTCGCATCCTCCAGGCCGCCAAGCAGGAGTTTTCGGCCCATGGCCTTGCCGGCGCCCGCGTCGACCGGATCGCTGCCAACGCCGGCGCCAACAAGCGCATGCTGTATTACCATGTCGGCAAGAAGGACGATCTCTACCTCGCGGTGCTCGAAGGCGCCTATGAACAGATCCGCGTCGAGGAGCGCTCACTCGATCTCGAACATCTCGATCCGCCCAAGGCGATCGAGCGCCTGATCGATTTCACCTGGAATTACTTCATCCGCAATCCGGAATTCCTGGCGCTGCTGAATACCGAGAACCTGGCGCGGGCGCGGCACCTCAAGCGCTCCACCAAGGTCAAATCGATGCATTCCCCGTTCGTCGAGATGATCCGCACCGTGGTGCGGCGCGGAGTCGAGAGCGGCGATTTCGTCGTCGCGGTCGATCCCGTCCAGCTCTACATTTCGATCGCGGCGCTATGCTTCTTCTATCTCTCGAACAGCGCGACGCTGAGCGTGATCTTCGGCCGCGACCTCCTGAGCAAGGAAGCCAGGGACGAGCGCCTTGCGCACATGGTGGCGCTGGTGCTGGCGGCGCTGACCGGAAAATCGATGGCCGCGTTTGGCAGGAACAAGGCGCCGAGGCTGCGGGCTGCGGCAGCGCAGCCGGTTGAGGCGAAGTAAGATAGCGAAGCACGCGTCATGGCCGGGTTTATCCCGGCCATCCACGTCTTTCTTTTCACGGTCAGCCTGAGACGTGGATGCAAGGGTCAAGCCCGGGCATGACGACTGAGAGGGTCAAATTTGCCGCGCCGGAAAGCGCTAGACAGTATTTATCCAACGGGTTAATTTCTAGCCCATTGTCGCCGCTCAGAGAACCAAAAGCAAAAACCCCGCCGGGAGCCATCCATATGACGACGCAACGCCTCGGCGTGATCATGAACGGCGTCACCGGCCGCATGGGGCTGAACCAGCATCTGATCCGCTCCATCATCGCCATCCGCGATGCTGGTGGCGTCAGGCTCGGCAATGGCGACCGCATGATGCCGGATCCGATTTTGGTGGGGCGTGACGCCGGGAAAGTGGAAGCGCTGGCAAAGCGTTTCAATGTGGCGCGCTGGACCACCGACCTCGACAAGGCCTTGACCGAGAAAAGCGACAGCATCTTCTTCGATGCCGCGACTACGCAGGCGCGGCCCTCGCTGCTGACCG
>JADGRR010000539.1 GCA_017880745.1 Burkholderiales bacterium | reverse complement strand
ATCCTGATCGTGGAGTTCGCCGTGCAGAACGTGGATGCCGGCATGGATGTGGCCAGCGCCGCCATAGCGGCGGCGCGCCAGCGCTTCCGGCCGATCGTGATGACTTCGCTCGCCTTCATGTTCGGGGTCCTGCCGCTTGCGCTCGCTACCGGCGCAGGCGCGGCGGCGCGCCGCTCGATGGGCACGGGCGTGTTCGGCGGCATGCTGCTCGCAACGTTCGTCGCCACCTTGTTCATACCGCTGTTCTTCACGCTGCTCGGCCGGCGCAAGGAAAAGCGCGATGCCGCGGCCCCGGCGGAGGAGGGGGCGGCATGAGCATGAAGCGGGGGCCCAGCCTGGCGGGGATGCGACCGGCCGCGATTGCCGCCAGACGCCGACAGTGGTTGCGCTCGAAGCATAACAACGGAGCGGAGGCGTCCGCATGATCCGCGCCATCGTCGTCGCGCTCTGCGCCATGATTCTGCTTGGCGCCTGCGCCGCCGTCGGTCCCGACTATGAGCGCCCCGCCATGAACCTGCCTGGCGCCTACCCGGACGCGCCGGCCGATCTTCCCGCCGCGGCGGCGGTTCCCGTCGAATGGTGGAAGCTGTACGGCGATCAGCGGCTCGATGGACTTGTCGCCAGCGCGCTCGAACGCAATAGCGACATGCGCTTCGCGGTCGCGCGCATAGAGGAGGCGGACGCGAATCTGCGCGAAGCAGGCGCGGCCTTCCTGCCCGAGATCGATTTGGGCGGCGTGCCGCAACGCCAGCGGCTCAGCGCCCTCACCGCCACGCCCATTCCGGCCAGCATTCCGCTGGTCAGGAACGACATTCGCCTTAGCCTGGGGACGTCCTTCGAAATCGATTTCTGGGGCAGGCTGCGCCGCGCCCTGGAAGCCACCCGCGCGCTCGCGCTCGGCTCGCGCTATGCGAAGGAGGTGGTGACGCTTTCGCTCGCCGGCCTTACCGCGCAGGCCTATTTTTCGCTGCGCTCGCTCGACGCGCAGATTGCGGTCACGCGCACGACCCTGGAGAGCCGCGAGGAGGCGCTGACCTTTGTGCGCGATCGCGCGCGCGGCGGCATTGCTTCGGATCTGGACGTGAACCAGGCCGAGCTCGCGCGCGCCGACGCCTCGGTCCAACTGAAGGACCTGCTGCGCCAACGCGCGCTCATCGAGCACCAACTGGGCTCGCTGACCGGCCGGCTCGACCTGGCACTTCCGGGCGGCGACTTCCTGACCCTGCCCATGCCGCCGCTGCCGCCGGCCGGGCTGCCTTCCACGCTGTTGCAGCGCCGGCCCGACGTGCTGCAGGCGGAGCAGCAGTTGATTGCCACGAACGCCCAGATCGGCATCGCCAGGGCGGCGATGTTTCCGACGGTCTCACTGACCTCCTACTACGGCGGCGAGAGCGCCGCGCTGTCGACCTTGCTTTCCAGCGGCGCGCGCATCTGGTCGCTTGGCTTTGGCATGGCCCTGCCGCTATTCGATGCGGGGCGCTACGCTGCCCGCACGCAGGCTGCCGAGGCCAGGCAGCGCCAGTCCGTCGCGAATTACCAGAAGGCGGTCGAAACCGCTTTTCGCGAGGTTGCCGATGCGCTCACCACGCTGCAACAGACCGAGGCGTCCGAGGAAGACCTGCAGCTACGCGCCAACGCGGCCCGCAACGCGCTGCGCCTTGCCAGACTGCGTTACGAGGCGGGCTATTCCGCTTATCTCGAAGTGCTGGATGCGCAGCGCACGGCCAACGACGCCGAACTGACGTTCCTGCGCAACCGGCAATCGCGCCTGGTCGCGAGCGTGGACCTGATGAAGGCCTTGGGCGGCGGCTGGTCTGTGGATCAGTTGCCGGTTCCGAACGCGGCGCTGCGGGACGCAGGCAGCAAATGACGCGGCAGATCGTCCTCGACACGGAGACCACCGGCCTGAACGCCAAGCTGGGCGACCGGGTGATCGAGATCGGCTGCCTCGAGCTGCTCAATCGCCGGCCCACCGGCAACCACTTCCACCACTATCTCAATCCCGAGCGCGCGAGCGAAGAGGGGGCGGTGAAGGTGCACGGCATCAGCGATGAGTTCCTGCTGGACAAACCCAGGTTCCGCGAAGTCGCGTCCGAATTCGTCGAGTACATACGCGGCGCCGAACTGATCATCCACAACGCGCCGTTCGACGTGGAATTCCTCGATCAGGAACTGGCGCTGGCCAAGCTGCCGCCGCTGGCGCAGCACTGCGCCGGCGTAATGGACACACTCAAGCTGGCGAAGGAGCTGCATCCGGGCAAGAAAAACTCCCTGGATGCCTTGTGCGAGCGCTACGACGTGAACAACACGCACCGCACCCTGCACGGCGCGCTGCTCGACGCCGAACTGCTGGCCGAGGTCTACCTCGCCATGACCCGCGGCCAGGAGAGCCTGGCGATGGACCTGGAGCAGGCGCCGGCGGCCGCGGCATTGATTGGGGGCGTCCTGGTCGAGCGCGCCAGGCTGCCGGTGCTCGCCGCCACCGAAGAGGAGACCGCCGAACACGCCAAGGTGCTGCAGGACATCCAGGCCGCGAGCAAGGGCAAGTGCGTCTGGCTCACGCTCGAGGGCGAGAATCCGGGCGCGGGTTGAGGCGCCGACTATCGTGGGACGGGCCGGGTTTTTCGATTAGACCGCTTACATTGTTCAGTTCATCCTGAACTGTGTTCCGTCGCTAGTGAATCAAACTGGCCGCAATCACCCGGCAGTTCGTACCAACAGGGGTCAGCCGGGTGCGCAGAAGGTCACTCTGACCTCGTCTTTGTACGAAGAATCCACCCAGGCTATCACCGCCAGTCCTACGCACCAGGCAACAGGCTGCACCGCTGCTTTGGCTACCCTATGCGGCGGGCTTGTCATGCTCGTCGA
>JADGRR010000538.1 GCA_017880745.1 Burkholderiales bacterium | reverse complement strand
AGTCGCGTCTTCTGGATCAGGAAATACATGCCGGCGGCGAGCACGATGCACACCCCCGACATCCACAGGCGGTATACCGGATAGCTGAGCGTCTCGGTGAGCGGGATCGAGGCCTGCAGCAACGCAGGTACGGCCACGCCGTGCACGTCATCGCCGAAGACCACGCTCCTCATTTCCTCGAACATCAAGATCAGGCCGTAAGTGAGCAGCACCTGGTACAAATGATCGCGGTGGTAAAGCCGGCTGATCAGGAGCCACTCGAGCAGGAGGCCGATCGCCACCGCGATCACCACCCCGCCCGCCATCGCCAGCCACAGGCTGCCGAAATGCTGCGACAGCGAGAATGCGAGATACGCGCCCACCATGTAGAAGCTGCCGTGAGCCAGATTGATGATGCCCATGATGCCGAGGATCAGCGTCAGCCCGCTCGCCACCAGGAACAGCAGCAGGCCATACTGGATCCCGTTCAGGACCTGAATCAGAAAAGTATTTGCGTCCATAGGGTGGCTGAAGTGTGAAGCGGGAAGCGTGAACAGTCAAACCGAAGCACCGCGGCGAGCGTCGTTTGTTTAGCGCCTACGCCGGACAGACAAAGGCCGGCTTGCGCCGGCCTTCCGATCCGCATGAACCGCCTGCGGCTTTCGCCTTACCCCATTTTGCAGCCGCGCGCGGGATCGGCGAGCGCCTTGTGCGCCACGCCCATCACCTTGTTCTCCTTGCCCACGACCTTGCGCAGATAGATGTCCTGGATCGGATTGTGCGCTTTCGACATGGTCCAGACACCGCGCGGGCTGTCGATCTTGGCGGTTTCCATCGCGGTGATCAACTCCTTCTTCTTGTTCATGTCGCCCTTGACTGCCTTCAGGCCGGCCACGAGCAACTGGCCGGCGTCATAGCCCTGCACCGCATAGACGTCAGGCTGCAGCTTGAAGGTCTTGGCGTAATTGAGGCGGAAGGTCTTGTTCTTCGGCGTCTCGATGCCGTCGCCGTAATGCAGAGTGGTCTCTATGCCCTCGGCGGCATCACCCACCGCTTCGAGGATGCCGTCGGTAAGGAAGCCCGAGCCATAGAGGCCGATCTTGCCCTTCAAACCCGCGGCCTTCCAGTCCTTGATCAGCTTGATCCCGGCGCTGCCGGCAAAGAATACGAACACGGCATCGGGCTTGATCGAGGCGATCTCGGTCAGCAGCGACTGGAATTCCTCGCTGGGGAACGGAAGGGAAAGCTCTTTCACGACGGTACCGCCGGCCTTGGTGAAGCCTTCCTTGAAGCCTTCGATGGCTTCGTCGCCGGCGGCGTACTTATGGGTGAGCGTCACGACCCTCTTAATGCCGCGGTCGGCCAGCACCTTGCCCATGGGATAGGCAGGCTGCCAGTTGGTGAACGAGGTGCGGAAAATATTCGGCGCGCACAGCGCCCCGGTGGCGGCCGCGGCGCCGGCGTTGGGGTTGATGTGCAGCACCCCGGACTCGCGCGCGATCTTGACGATGCCCATCTCCACGCCGGAGTGTACCGTGCCGATCAGCACGTCCACCTTGTCGCGGGTGACGAGCTTATTGGCGTTATCGGTCGCCTTGGACGGATCGGACTCGTCGTCGACAGTGAAGTACTCGATCTCGCGCCCGCCCAGCTTGCCGCCGTTTTCCGTCACCGCCAGCTTGAAGCCGTTGGTGATGGCCACACCCAGCTGGGCGTAGATGCCGGTATAGGGCAGCATCAGGCCGACCCTGATTTTCGCGCCTTGCGCAAAGGCGAAATTCGGCAGACTGGCGACGCCGGCCGCGGCCGCGGCGGTCTTCAGAAACTCACGCCGACCGAAAGTTTGGTTTTTGGTCATATGATTCTCCTCGTTGGAATGTCGGTTGTTATTTCGTTGGCTGCGACTTGGCGCGCAGTTTGAAACGCTGGATCTTACCGGTCGCCGTTTTCGGCAACTCGCTGGCGAATTCCACCCAGCGCGGGTACTTGTAGGGTGCGAGCTTGGACTTGACGTGCTGCTGCAACTGCTCGGCCAGCGCCGCATTGCCGATGACGCCCTCCTTGGTGACAATATAGGCCTTGGGCTTGATCAGATTGTCTATGTCCGGTTGCCCGATCACCGCCGCCTCGATCACATCCGGATGGGTCAGGAGCGCGGCCTCGACTTCGAACGGTGAAACATAAATGCCGCCGACTTTGAGCATGTCATCGGTGCGGCCGGAGTAAGTGTAGAAGCCCGCCTCGTCCACGGTATATTTGTCGCCGCTGCGCGTCCAGTCGCCCATGAAGGTGGCGCGGCTCTTGGCGCGGTTATTCCAGTAGCAGGAGGCGCTGGTAGGGCCGTTGATCTGCAGTTCGCCGAGTTCGCCCGGCTTCACCGCATTGCCGCCGTCGTCGACCACGCGCAAGGTATAACCGGGCACGGCCTTGCCGGTCGAACCGTAGCGCACTTCGCCCGGCCGGTTCGAAACGAAAATGTGCAGCATCTCGGTCGAACCCAGCCCGTCCAGGATTTCCACGCCGAAGTGCCTGGTCCAGCGCACGCCGATGTCGGCCGGCAGGGCCTCGCCCGCCGAGGTGCACACGCGCAGATTGAGCGCTTCGGGCTTGGGCAGCTCTGGGCTCGCGAGCAGCGCCGCGTACAGGGTGGGCACGCCGTAGAATATCGTCGGCCGGTGCTGCCGCAGGCGCTGGAACACGCTCGCCGGCGTCGGACGCTCGGCCATCAGTATGGCGGTAGCCCCGACCGACATCGGAAAAGTCAGGGAATTGCCCAGGCCATAGGCAAAAAACAGCTTCGCCGCCGAGAATACGATGTCGTCCTCGCGTATGCCCAGCACCGGTCTCGCGTAGAGTTCGGCGGTCTGGATCAGATGCGATTGCATGTGCA
>JADGRR010000063.1 GCA_017880745.1 Burkholderiales bacterium | reverse complement strand
TTCATGCGCAAGAGGCACATGAGTTTTATCTCGCCCCCTTCGAGGTCCTCACGCTCGACGAAAGCGCTTTGCTCACAGTGGAGTTGTGCCGGCCCTTCGTCGCGAAGGCGGTTCTGTTCGATCTGGACGGCACGCTGATCGATTCGGTGGGCGCCTACCTGGAGGTCGCGCGAGTCGCTGCCCAACTGCACGGACTGGAAGTGACCGAGCGGCAGGTGCGCCACTCGCTCGCCACCGGAAGCAACTTCTGGAAGGGCGTGGTGCCGGCGGATCGGAACGACGCGGATGCGATAATGAAAGCGCTGTCCGCGCATGCCGGGCGCGAGTGGCCCCGCGTACTGCGCGAGCACGGCAAGGTATTCGAAGGAATTGCCCGGACACTGGATGCAATAAAGCGGCTGGGCATCAGGCTTGGCATCGTGAGCGGCGCCCGGCCTGAAGTGCTTGAGCTGCTGCGCAAGGACGGTATCCTGGACCGGTTCGACTCGATCGTCCTGGGTGCGGATGTATCCAGGCGCAAGCCGGATCCGGAGGGCATCGTCAAATGCCTGAGGGAACTGGGCGTTGCGCCCGACGCGGCGCTCTACGTGGGTGATACCCCGGTGGACATTCAGGCAAGCCGCGCGGCAGGCGTGCGCTCAGTGGCGGTGCTCAGCGGCGCGGGAGACAGCGCCACGCTGTCAGCGCACTGGCCGGACCGCCTGCTGTCCTCGCACGCCCGGTTAGCAGAAATCCTGGAGCCGGCATAGGCATGGCGGGCATTCGGATTCGGCGGATCCCGTCGCGCTGCAGTAAAGGTTCAGGAGAAGTTTTTCGCGCGGACGGTACCTTCGCGCCGCTGCCGGCGATTCTGGTCAAGCTGCTCGAGTGAAGGCGCGCACGCATTGTGCTTGATCCAACACCCCAGAAAGACCTTGGAGTTTGAAACCCCTGCCGATAGACTAAGGGCCGTGTTGCGTTGACCCGTTGGGCCTGCCGCCAATAGAGGTCATTCGCGGACCCGGAAATGAAGCAGATCCCTGTCGCTACTGCCCCACGGGGATACGTGACATTTCGCGTCTCAGTGGAGGAATGACGTATGGCGCTGTCGCCGCAGGAAGCAGGTCTTCTTTCGGGAATCCGTGTGCTCGAGGCGGCCTCGATGGTCATGGTGCCGTCGGTGGGCGCGGCGCTCGCCGACTACGGCGCCCAGGTGATCAAGCTCGAGCCGATCGAAGGCGACCTGAACCGACGCGGCCATCACATTCCGGGCATGCCGGTACTGGACTACGAGTACTGCTTTCTGCCCGACAATCGCAGCAAGCGCAGCCTGTCGATCGACCTGAAGGCGCCCGAAGCGCGCGATATCCTGCGCCGCCTTGTAGAGGGTGCCGATGTGTTCCTCACCAACCACCGCCCGAAGTCGCTCGAGGGCCTCGGTCTGGGCTGGCCCGAGCTGCAGGCGATCAATCCGCGCCTGGTCTACGCGCACGGCACCGGGTTCGGCGACGCGGGCGATGAGATCGACAAGCCGGGCTTCGACACGATCTGCTACTGGTCGCGCTCGGGCATCGAGGCGGGCCTGTTCCCCACCGAGGGCTGGCTGGGGTCGCCGGGCTACGGTGCGGGGGACCATCCGACCGGCATGGCGCTGCTGTCCGCAGTGCTGCTCGCGCTGTTCGCGCGCGAGCGCAGCGGTCGCGGCACGCGCGTCTCGGTTTCGCTGCTCGCGAGCGGCGCTTGGTCGAACTCGGTGATGATCCAAGCGAAGCTGCTCGGCGCGCAGTTCCTCGAGCGTCGGCCGCGCGAGAACGCCCGCAGCTTTACCGGCGTCTACTACCGTGCCGGCGACCGGCGTCTGTTCAAGATGGCCGTCGTGGATACGCGGCGTGACTGGCCGAAGGTTTGCCGCGCCATCGGCAGGCCCGAGCTCGCCAGCGACCCGCGCTATGCGACGCTCGAAGAGCGCCTGAAGGACGGGCGCATGCGCGAACTCATCGAGCTCTGCGACCGGATTTTCGCCAGCCAGCCCATGCAATACTGGCAGCGCGCGCTCGAGGAGGCCGACGTGCCTTACTCGGTGGTCGCCACCTTCGACGACGTGGTCGCGGACAAACAGATGGCGGCTAACGGCGTGTTCGTGGAGATCGACGATCCTGTGCTCGGTCGCGTGCGCACTGTAGACACGCCGCTGCAGATCGAAGGGCATCCCAAGGTAACGCGAACTCCAGCGCCGCGGCTGGGGGAGCACACGCGCGAGATCCTCACTGAAATAGGCCTACGCGAGCAGGACATCAAATCGCTCGCGGAGCGTCGCATAATCTCCGACCGGGCTGTGTCCTCGGCGCCAATCCCGGGGCCGCAATGAACCGGGTGCAGGTAACAATTGAAGAGAAACCAGGTCGGCCGGATTTGGAGCAGGGGTATGGGTAAGCATGGGATTACCTGTATCGTAGCGGCTGGTGCTGCGCAAGCGGGCGGGGGTCAGGACGGAGTCTCAAGAACAGCTTGAACCTGACATTCGCCCCGGATAGACTCTTCCCACAGATGCCTCATTCTCAATTGGCAAGGAGCGGCAATGTCGGACGAAGATCTGAAAGCTGAGTTGGAGCGACTGCGTAGCGAGAACGCTGCGCTCAAAAAAGGGGCTGCCACTGGCATAACCATGAAAGTCAGCGAGAAGGGTGCGCTCTCGATATACGGGATGGGGCGTTTCCCGGTGACCCTGTACAAGGAGCAGTGGCTCAAGCTTTTGGATATGTCGGATGACATCCGGACATTCATTGCGGCGAACGACGGAAAGTTGAAGACGAAGGGGTGAGTTCTTTAGCCGTCCGCATGGATCACGCCCGCCTGACTCGCCCGCCCGGGTGGGCCGTCCACACAATGCGACCGTCCGCTTGGGCCGAAGTTCGGCCGTCGGCCACGACAGCCAGCAGTGCCCGATTGATTTCGACATGCCTATAGAAGAATGCCCCAGAGTCCTGTCCAAGGGCAATTTGGTGGTGCAAACATCCTGAATTCAGCTCGTTTGGCTGAGCTGTTCGGAAAGGCATTTCACCGCTTCGCGCTCGCCGCGGACGCGTAAGAACGCGCCCTCACCGTCGGTGCGCTCTTCCAGCACCTCACAACTCGAAAAGATTTCGCCGCGCAGTTTCTGTGCCGACCAGGGAAGAAAAAGCTCGGCTTCGACGAGATCCTGTTGGAAAAATGCGACTATCGCCTGGTGCAGCATCGCGACGTCGTCATTGCGGTGCGCACTCATCACGATGCAATCCGGGTACTTCGCATGCAGCATCGCTTCACGTTCCACTTGCGCCGCTACGTCGCCGACCTGGTCGATCTTGTTGAAGACTCGGATGCGTGGCACTGCTTCCGCACCGATCTCGTCAAGCACTTCGTCAGTTACCTCAAGCTGACGTTCAAACCCGGGATCGCTCGCGTCGATGACATGCAGAAGGAGCGCCGCATCAAGCGCCTCCTCGAGTGTTGACTTGAACGATGCAACGAGCCCGTGCGGCAGGTTCTTGATAAAGCCGACCGTGTCGCTGATGAGCACGCGTGGCACGCTCTCGGGGCGCAGAGCGCGCACGGTAGTGTCGAGCGTAGCGAAGAGTTTGTCTTCGACGAGCACCTCGCTGCCTGTGAGTGCCCGCATCAAGGTGGACTTTCCCGCGTTCGTGTAGCCGACGAGCGCCACGTTGGCGAGCCCTTGGCGCTCTTGCCGCCGCGAGCGCTGCGTTTTGCGCTCGACATCCATCGCGGCTATTTCCTGCTGCAGTTCGGCGATACGGTCACGGATTTTTCGTTTGTCCAGCTCGGTGTGCGATTCGCCGGCACCGCGGCCGCCTGTGCCGCTGCGCTGCCGTCCTTGCGGGCCAGCGAGCTTCGCCATCTCGCGCAGGCGCGGCGCCATGTAGCCGAGGCGCGCGATCTCTACCTGTGCGCGTGCGGCGCGGGAACGCGCGTTGCGGTGGAAGATATCCAGGATGACCATGGTGCGATCCATCACCTCGCAACCGACCTCCTTTTCGAGGTTGCGCGCCTGCGATGGCGAAATCTCGTGATCGATGAAGACGACGTCGACGCGGCCGGGGTCAGAGTCAGCGCCCTCGGGTTCGTTCACGAAGCAGCGTATCTCCTCCCGCTTCCCGAAGCCCAGGTACGCCGCCGAATCGAAGGCCGAGCGCTTCTGCGTGAACGTGCGCGTGACCTTGAATCCCAATGTCTTTGCGAGATCGCGCAGCTCGGCCAACGACGCCTCGAACTCGATGTCGCTCACGCTCGGCAACTGCACGGCCGCCACGACGGCGTACTTGGTCGTCTCTTTGACTGCTGTTTGCATGCGGAGATTGCTTCTCGTGAGTGGGCTAGGTCAGATAGCGTCACCATCGGGACGACGGAACTGCAGGATGAGCAGCGCCGCGCCCCAGGCGTAGGCAACGAGCATCACGACGAGTCCCAGCTTGTGCGCAATGCCCGCGATCAAATGCGCCCGCCTGATCAGCCCCAGATCGCCGAGGATGTTCTGCCAGTCGTGGCCGTCGGACTCGGCGCCGGTTTGCCCGCCGAGCAGCATCATCTTCGGATCGAACGCGTCCCAGATGTAGGGCGCCACGTCGATGATGGAAACCGCGGCCCACCACAGCATGAGCGATGCAGCGAAGTTGTCGCGCCGGCTGCCGCCGAAGCCGAACACGAACGAGGCCATCAGGATGAGCGGCAACAGCACCTGCAACAGGCTGCCGCCGAGCACGGTCATGAAGCGGCCAAAGGGGATGAACAGCAAGTGTCCAGCCTCGTGGATCGGAAGCACGATCAGGTGCATGAACGAGCCCATGATGTCGGCGTCGCCGATGTCCATGGCATACAGGCGCCAGCCCCAGACGAAAAACAACAGGTAGACGGCGCAGCGGCCGTAAAAACCGATGCTGTCCACGCGCGCCGGCACATACAGCAGCCGGGCGCGCAGTGCGGGGCGATCTGCCGCCGGTGCGGCTCCCGGCTCGGGCGCAAGCGCAGGATGCGAAGCGGGCGCGCGCGCAGCTTTGCCCTGCTGCGCCTGCAGGTACTTGGCGAAAACCAGCCCGCAAGCGGGGCAGCATGCGTTCGATCCGGCAGCGCCGGGATCGAGCGCGGTGCTGCATCTTGGGCATTTCTGAAACATCGTGTTCCGCTCTCCACCGCGATGCGCTGCTCAAGCCAGCCGCTTTCCGCTAAAATAGCATTTTGCGCTTTAAGTGGGTTTGAACAAGGGGGCGACGCCCCTTTGTAGATTCCCCACGTCAGCGGAAGCTCTGCTTCAGTCAAGGACTGAAGCAGAGCTTCCGTAGTTTGAAAAGGAGCTGGCAACAATGTCGATGTCCGACCGCAATGGATACATCTGGTACGACGGCAAGCTGGTGCCCTGGCGCTCGGCTACCACCCACGTGCTCACCCACTCGCTGCACTACGGGCTGGCGGTATTCGAGGGCCTGCGAGCCTACAACACCGTGGACGGCACTGCCGTGTTCCGCCTGCAGGAGCATATCGACCGCCTGTACAACTCGGCGCACATCTACATGATGAAAATCCCCTACAGCAAGGAGACCCTCATCGAAGCGCACAAGGAAGTGGTGCGCGCGAACAAGCTGCATGAATGCTACCTGCGCCCGATCGCCTTCTACGGCTCGGAGAAAATGGGCGTTTCCCCCAAGGGCGCGACGGTCCACGTCGCCATCGCCGCCTGGCCTTGGGGCGCCTACCTCGGCGCCGAGGCGCTGGAGAAGGGCATCCGCGTCAAGACTTCGTCGTTCGCGCGCCACCACGTGAACGTGTCGATGTGCCGCGCCAAGTATTCAGGCACCTACGCCAACTCCATCCTGGCAAGCCAGGAAGCGCTCGACCACGGCTACGACGAGGGTCTGCTGCTCGACGTCGACGGCTTCGTCGCCGAAGGCGCAGGCGAGAACCTGTTCCTGGTCAAGAACGGCTGCATCTACGAGCCGGAGCTGACCTCGGCGTTGATGGGTATCACGCGCGACAGCGTGATCGCTCTCGCCGCCGACTTGGGCTACACGGTCACGCCGCGGCGCGTCACCCGCGACGACCTGTACATCGCCGACGAGGCCTTCTTCACCGGCACTGCGGCCGAAGTGACGCCTATCCGCGAAGTCGATGGGCGCAAGATCGGCGCCGGCCGCCGCGGCCCGATCACGCGCAAGCTGCAAAAGGCGTTCTTCGAAGTGGTCAATGGCCGGGACAAGCGTCACAGCGACTGGCTTGCGCCCGTCGCCAAGGGCAAGGCAATAACGGCCGCAGGCAAGTCTAAAGCGGCTAAAACGGCGGCAGGCAAACCGAAAGCGGCCAAGTCGACAGCCGCCGCAGGCAAGCCCAAACCGGTCGCGGCGAAGTCCGCGAGAAAGGGAAAACGCTGATGTCCGCCGCTGCACAGGAACAGCTACGCACGGTCGAGGTCACGGAGCACGACCTGCCGCTGCACTGCCCCACGCCCTCGACCCCGGTTTGGAACATGCATCCGCGCGTGTTCCTCGACGTGGCAAAGGCGGGCGAACTGCTCTGCCCGTACTGCGGCACGCGCTACGTGTACAAGGGCGCCCCGCCAAAAGGGCATTGATAATCCGGGAGGCGGACGGAGCGAGGAGGGAGGAGTCAGGGCACCACCGCTGCCTATCCGCGCCTCCCTCCTCACCCATCTCCCCTCCCCCATGCCGCGCATCCTCATCGTCGCCCCGTCCTGGATCGGCGACACGCTGCTGGCCCAGCCGCTGTTGCGGCGCCTGCATGACAAGTTCGGCCGCGTCAGCATCGACGCGCTGGCTCCGCCCTGGTGCGGCCCGCTGCTCGCGCGCATGCCCGAGATCGACGATGCGATCGCGTCGCCGTTCGCCCACGGCGAGCTGAAGCTGCGCGCGCGCTGGAAGTTCGGACGCGAGCTGGCGCAGCGACACTACGACCAGGCCATCGTCCTTCCCAACAGCTTCAAGTCGGCACTGATACCCTTTTTCGCCGACATTCCGCTGCGCGCGGGCTACGTCGGCGAGTCGCGCTATGGCCTCCTGAACCTGGTGCACAAGCTCGACCAGGGGAAGCTGCCGCTGATGGCCGAGCGCTACGCCCAACTCGCGGAAAAACCGGGCGCGGAATTGCCGCGTCCGCTGCCCCCGGCGCGGCTCGAAGTCGATCCGGTCAACACCGCGCGCACCACTGCGCGCCTCGACCTCGACCGCTCGCGCCCAATCGCCGTGTTCTGCCCCGGCGCGGAGTACGGGCCGGCCAAGCGCTGGCCGGCGCGGCATTTCGCCGCGCTCGCGCGCGAACTGGCTCGGCGCAACTACGCCATCTGGCTGATCGGCTCGGGCAAGGACGCGGAGTTGGGCGAGGAAATCCGCACGCAGTCGGGCGGCGTGTGCGAGAACCTGTGCGGCAAGACCGACCTCGCCGCCGCGATCGACCTCATCGGCTGCGCCAGGCTGGTGGTGAGCAACGACTCCGGCCTGATGCACGTCGCCGCGGCGCTGGGCAAGCCGCTCATCGCGCTGTACGGATCCTCCAGCCCCGCGCACACCCCGCCGCTGTCGCTGTCATCCCAACCGGGATTGGCGCGCATCGTCAACATCGACATCGAGTGCAGCCCTTGTTTTGCGCGCGAATGCCCGCTCGGGCATTTCAAGTGCATGAACGATCTTCTGCCGGCGCGTGTGCTGGCCGAGATCAACGCGCTGCGTGAGCCGGCTGACGCCGGCTGATCGGCACAGACTAGGCTGGCGCAATCTGCAGGAACACCGCCCCCGCCTCGACCCTGACCGGGTAGCGCCTGGCACAACCCGCATCGGGCGCGACGGCGCAGCCGTCTTCGAGCTGGATGTTCCAGTTGTGCAGCGGGCAGGCGACACGGCGCCCGTAGACGATGCCCTGCGACAGCGGCCCGCCCTTGTGCGGGCATTTGTCGGCGAGCGCGAACACCTCGTCCTCCGCGTTGCGGAACACCGCGATGTCGCCCTGCGCGCTTTTCACCACGCGCGCGCCCAGCTGCGGAATGTCTTCGATGCGGCAGGCCCTGACCCACTGCACCGTCCCCGGCGGCTCCGCCAGCGCTGCCATGCCTATGCCTCCAGCAATTCGAATTCGTGCTTCGCCGCGCCCGCGGCACGCTCCTGCCACGGGTCCTTCTCGCCCGAGAGCGCGTACTGCAGCCGCGCGTAGAGCGCCTTGCGGTTCTCCGCGTCATCGACCACGCGCTGCTTGATGTAGTCCAGGCCGGCGCGCGCGTCGCCGAGCTTGGCGCCGCGCCTGCGCGCGAAGTCGGTGACGATTTCCCAGTCCGCGCGCGCCTCGCCCGGCGGCGCCAAGGTGACGCGGCTGCGCGCAAGGCTGCGCGCCTCGCGCTGCTCGGGATACAGGGCGCGGGTGTCGTGGCGCGCGGAGAGGTGCAGCGTGGCGCCCTTGGTGCACAGGCTGCCGAAATTGGCCGGATGATCCGGATCGCCGCGCACGCCGGCAATGCGGCCGCTATCGCTGGCGATGATGACGCCGCAACCGACGCCGCAATAGCAACAGATGGATTTCGTTTCCTGCATTGCACCTCCGCTTCAGGAAGATGCAAAGCAACAGCCATGCCACGGGGTCCAGGTGCAACGATTACCGGCGATTCATGGACCTACAGCCAGGCATCGGAACGGGTTCCGCTCCGCGGCGCAACAGCGCAGTGCGCAGCGCCGCGGGGGCGCATCGGCATGGTGCGCGTTTCGCGGCAAGAAAAGTGAAGCCGGCCGGTAAGCCGGGTTCTGTTACGGGGATTGCTCCCTATGACGGTCATTCCTCTAGGCGCCGGGTTGCCCCGGCGCTCCAGCCACCTACCCGCGGACTTGAGCGAGCCACTCATTGCACGCTTGCGCGTGCAGCATCCGCCTATTTGGTGTTGCTCCGGGTGGAGGTTACCGCGTTTCACCCGCCGCCATTGCTGGCGGCGACTCGTCTCTGTGGCCCTATTCCTCGTCTTCGCCAAAGGCAAGCCTTCGACTAGTACGTACGGCCGTTAGCCGTCACCCTGCTCTGCGGAGCCCGGACTTTCCTCTCCGTACCGTTAGGGCACGCAGCGACCGTCTGGCCAGCTTCACCGGCGGATTTTACCATCTGGGGACAGCCCCGCCTCTGCCTTCGCTTGGCCGGTGCGGGAGCAGCACGGGACCTGCACGCTACTTGTTCTTGTTATCGCCCTTGCGCTTCTGGCCGTGGCTTTGCTTCGGCTCCTCGCCTTGCGCCTCGTCGCGCGCGCGGGCGCGTCCCGGGCGGAACTGCTGCGCGTCATCGTAATAGCGCTCTGACTGATTCTCCTCAGTCCAGCCGGGCACACCCAGGATGGGCAGCGGCGCATAGTCCTCGCTCGCTGCGAGCGAGCGCATATCGGCGAAAGAGCGCGCGAGGTGGGCATCGAGCGAGGCGAGTTGCTGCGGCAGCGGCCGCTCGAGTTCCCTCGCGGAAACGTCGACGATGACGCTCTTGCCGGTCACGCCCTTGTACGGCGCGAGCGCCTTCTCGTATAGCGCGTGGCCGAACAAATGGAAGCGCATGCCGCGAACCACGTCCTCACGCCGGTTCCAGAAGAGCTCCTTCCATTGAAAGCCGGTGAGCAGTTCGGCAAGGCCGGCGTCGCTCGCGGCGACAATTACGCCGGATTCGTCGAACAGCGTCAACGCGTCGCGCACTGCGCCGCGCGCCTCGCCACCTTCGCGCTCCTGCATTTCGCGATAGTGGTGGCGGTTAATGGCCGCCTTGGTCTTGGGAAACGTGATCCACACCAACGCATTGAACAGATCGTGCCAGTTGCGGTTGCGCGTCAGCACCTTGCCGTATGCAAACACGCGCTTCTCGTAGGGCTCGCCGGTCTTCGCCTCCTGCGGCACGAATTCCAGCTGCTCGCCGCCCCCGCTCACCACTTCGCGCTCCTCGCACAGGCGGTTCAATTCAGCCAATGTGGGGAAATGATCCTCCGGCAGGCGCTCGATCACGGGTGCCAGCGTCGCGAACATCGGCGAAGCCAGCAATTCCCAGCGGTCCCAGACAGTTTCAGCAGACGTGGCCACGGCGATGCCCCGCGCTACTGCAAACGCCAAGCGAGATTCTCGCCGGCGCGCAGCGGCACCAGCTCGTCTTCGCCCAGGGCGAGTGAGGATTGCACCCGCCAGCTCTCGCGCCGCAGGGTGATTTTTCCGGTGTTGCGCGGCAGGCGGTAGAAATCCGCGCCATGGAAACTGGCGAAGGCCTCGAGTTTGTCCAGCGCCCCCGCAGCCTCGAAGGCTTCGACATAGAGCTCGATCGCCGCGTGCGCGGTGTAGGTGCCCGCATGC
>JADGRR010000537.1 GCA_017880745.1 Burkholderiales bacterium | reverse complement strand
GCCCGCTCGCCCGCGAGCTTGGTCCTGCCATAGACACTGAGCGGACACGGTTCGTCGTCCTCGGTGTAGGGCGCGGCCTTGCTTCCGTCGAACACGTAGTCGGTGGAGTAATGGACCAGCGCCGCACCGAGGCGTTTCGCCTCCTCGGCGAGGATACCCGGGGCGATCCCATTGACGGTCAACGCCAACTCCGGCTCGGATTCGGCCTGGTCTACCGCCGTGTAGGCTGCCGCGTTGACGATCAGGTCGGGGCCGATTTCGCGCACCGTACTTCGGATCGAATCGGGCCTGGACAGGTCGATCTCGTCCACGTCCACCGCTATGACTTGCCCCTGCCCGGCCAGGCTGCGCAGCAGTTCGAAGCCGACCTGTCCTTCTTTGCCGATGACCAGGATCCGCTTCAATCGAAAACCTCCGCCGCGGATAGCCGCTTTCCGGCGCGATCCTTGGCGGCGAGAATAGGCTCGCCTGCGAGCGGCCAGGCGATGGCGAGGTCCGGGTCGTTCCAGAGCAGAGTGCGCTCGTGCTGCGGCGCCCAGTAGTCGGTGGTCTTGTAGAGGAAATCGGCGTGATCCGACAACACGGCAAAACCATGCGCCAACCCGGCGGGAATCCAGACCATGTTCTTGTTTTCGGCGGTCAGATAATGGCCTGCCCATTTGCCGAACGTGGGCGAGTTGCGGCGCAGGTCCACGACGACGTCGAATGTCTCGCCCGCCACCACGCGCACGAGCTTGACCTGAGGTTGTTGTATCTGGTAATGCAGGCCGCGCACCGTGTTTTTCACCGAGCGCGAATGATTGTCCTGTACGAATTTCGCCGCGATGCCGGTCGCCTGCGCAAAGGCGCGCTCGTTGTAGCTCTCGAAAAAGAAACCGCGCTCGTCGGCAAACACCTTGGGTTCGATCAGCAGCACGCCGCCAATTGCAGTCGGCGTCACACGCATCAGAACACCTGATCGTGCAGCACGCTGAGCAGATACTGGCCGTAGCCGTTGTTGCGCATCGGCGCCGCCAGGCGTTCCAACTGCGCGGCGTCGATATAACCGAGGCGGTACGCGATTTCCTCCACGCAGGCGATTTTCAGCCCCTGCCGCTTCTCTATGATCTGGATGAAGGTCGATGCTTCGAGCAGGGACTCGTGCGTGCCGGTATCGAGCCAGGCCGTGCCGCGGCCCATGACCTGGACGCTCAGTTGTCCCTGTTCCAGATAGCGTCGGTTCAAATCGGTGATTTCCAACTCACCCCGGGCCGATGGCTTGAGTGAACGCGCGAGTTCAACCACTTGCTGGTCGTAAAAATACAGGCCGGTGACGGCGTAGCGCGATTTCGGCTGCCGGGGTTTTTCCTCGATGGAGAGCACCTTGCGCGATCGATCGAACTCGACGACGCCGTAGCGCTCTGGATCCTGCACCGCATAGGCAAATGCCGTGGCTCCGGTCGAACTTTCCACCGCGGCGCGCAAATTGGCGACCAGGTCGGTGCCGTGAAAAATATTGTCGCCGAGAATCAGCGCCGAGCGCTTGCCCGCGATGAAGGCGGCGCCGATGATGAAGGCCTGCGCAATGCCTTCAGGGGCCCGTTGGACCGCATACGAAAATTCGATTCCCCATTTCGACCCGTCACCGAGCAGTTGCTCGAAGCGCGGCGTGTCCTCTGGGGTGGAAATCACCAGGATGTCGCGCACCCCCGCCAGCATCAGCGTCGACAGCGGATAGTAGATCATCGGCTTGTCGTAGACCGGCAGCAGTTGCTTGGACACGGCGTGCGTCACCGGGTACAGGCGCGTGCCCGAACCGCCTGCGAGGATGATTCCCTTCATGCGACACCTCTTTCCTGATAATTCGCGCTCACCCATTGCTGATACTCGCCCGAGGTCACCGAACGCGTCCACTCCGCATTGGCGAGGTACCAGCCGACGGTCCTGCGTATGCCGCCGGCAAAATTCTCGGCAGGTTGCCAGCCGAGTTCGCGCCGGATCTTGCCGGCGTCGATGGCATAGCGCCGGTCATGGCCCGGACGGTCCTTGACATGGGTGACGAGCGACGCATACGGTTTCGCCGCGGGGCGCAACTCATCCAGTACGGCGCAAAGCGTCTGCACCACTTCGAGATTGCTCTTTTCGCTGCTGCCGCCGATGTTGTAGACCTCCCCCGGCTGTCCCGCCTCCAGCGCCCTGCGGATGCCGGCGCAATGATCGTCGACGTAGAGCCAGTCGCGCACGTTGAGTCCGTCGCCGTAGACCGGGATGGCTTTGCCCGCGATTGCATTGACAATCACCAGCGGAATGAGCTTTTCCGGAAACTGGAACGGGCCGTAATTGTTGGAGCAGTTGGTGGTGAGCGTCGGCAGACCGTAGGTATGGTGGTACGCCCGCACCATGTGATCGGCAGCGGCCTTGGAGGCCGCGTAGGGGCTGTTCGGCGCATACCCCGTGGTTTCGCGAAACGGGGCGTCGTCCGGGCCGAGCGAGCCGTAGACCTCGTCGGTGGAGACCTGCAGAAAACGAAAACGCTGCTTCGCCTCCCCCTCGAGCCCGCTCCAGTAAGCGCGCGCCGTTTCCAGCAGATTGAAGCTGCCGTGGATATTGGTGCGCACGAACTCTGCCGGCCCGAGTATGGAGCGGTCCACATGGCTTTCGGCGGCGAAGTTGAGCACCGCGCGCGGCCGGTGCGCTCGCAGCAGTTGCGCCACCAGCTGGGCGTCGTCGATGTCGCCCTGGACGAAGATATGCCGCGCATCGCCGCGCAGGCGGTCGAGGTTGCGCAGGTTGCCGGCATAGGTGAGCTTGTCGAGATTGACGACGGGTTCGTCTTGCGCCGCCAGCCATTGCAGTACGAAATTCGAGCCGATGAAGCCGGCTCCGCCGGTAACTAGAATCAAGGCGCACTCCG
>JADGRR010000536.1 GCA_017880745.1 Burkholderiales bacterium | reverse complement strand
TTCGTTCATTTGGGTTCCATTGGTTGAGGGGAGGGGCTACAAGTCGTCAGGTCTGGCCACGCAGCAAAGGCTCCAGCTTGCCGGCACGATCGAGGGCCGCCAGATCGTCGAATCCGCCGATGTGAATCTCGCCGATGTAGATCTGCGGCACGGTGCGCCGCCCGGTCCTTTCCATCATCTCGGTGCGCCGCGCGGGTTCGAGATCGACGCGGATTTTCTCGATCTCGCTCACGCCCCGGGACTTGAGCAACATCTCGGCGCGCTGGCAGTAAGGGCAGACGCCGGTGCTGTACATGCTGATCTTGGACATAAGAATGTTCTTTATATGAGTGGATCCCTCCCCTCATGCTCCCTAAATTGGCCCGTTGCAAAATTCATTTTTAAACGGGTTCCAGCAGTCTATTACAAGATGAGGGGATATCGCCTACGGGGACTTCCTTCGGGGCGCATCCCCGCATACTCCCCTAAGTCAGGGGCCGTTTCGGCAATTCTGATGCGGCCTCTAAGCTCTTTGGCCGCGGCGGCAGCGCTATGGATGGCGGCCTCTGTTGCCCAGGCTGCGCTGCCGATCCAGCACTGGACCACTTCCTCGGGGGCGCGCGTCTATTTCGTCGCCAGCCGCAGCATTCCCATGCTCGACATCAACGTCGATTTCGACGCTGGCGGGCGCCGCGTTGCGGCCGACAAGGCCGGGCTCGGCGGACTCACCCATACGCTGGTCAAGGCCGGATCTGCCGCTCGCTCGGAGGAGGAGATCAGCCGGCGCATCGCCGATGTCGGCGCGCAATTGGGCGGCAGCGTCGAGCGCGATCGCGTCGGTTTCTCCCTGCGCACCCTATCGAGCGAACACGAGCGCGCGCAGGCGATCGCGACCTTTGCCGAGATCCTGCAGGCGCCGGTATTTCCCGACGCGGCGTTCCTGCGCGAGAAAGCGCGCCTCGTCGACAGCGTCAAGGAAGACGAGACCAAACCCGAGGCGATCGCGAGCAAGGCGTTCTACCGCCTGTTGTACGCAGCGCATCCTTATGCGCTCGCCCCCACGCCCGAGACCGTGCTGCGCATCGAGCGCGCCGACGTGGAGGGCTTCTATCGCGCAAACTATGTCGCCGAGCGCGCCGTGGTCACCATACTCGGCGACGCCGATCGCGCGCTCGCCGAGCGCATCGCCGAACAACTCACCGCGGGGCTGCCGCGCGCCGCCGGCGCGCCCGTTCTGCTTCCGGCGGTGGTCCAGCCGCGCGGCGAAACCGTGCGCATCGCGCATCCTGCCTCGCAAAGCCATATCCTGCTCGGCCTGCCGGCGATGACGCGCAACGATCCGGACTATTTCCCGTTGCTGGTCGGCAACTACACTCTCGGCGGCGGCGGCTTTGTGTCGCGCCTGATGCTCGAGGTGCGTGAAAAGCGAGGCTATGCCTACAGCGTCTACAGTTACTTCCTGCCGCTGGCGCAGGAAGGTCCGTTCCAGATCGGGCTGCAAACCAAGAAAGAACAGGCTGAGGCGGCGCTGGCGCAGGTGCGCGTCGTGCTCGACGACTTTCTCGCACATGGGCCGAGCGCGGCCGAGTTGAGGGCGGCCAAACAGAATCTGGTCGGCGGGTTCGCGCTGCGCATAGACAGCAACCGCAAACTGCTGGAGCAGGTCGCGCTGATCGGCTTCTACCAACTGCCGCTTAGCTGGTTGGACGATTTCACCGCCAGGGTCGAAAAAGTCAGCGTGGAACAGGTTCGCGCTGCATTCGCGCGGCGCGTGCGGCCGGATCATCTGGTGACCGTCGTCGTCGGAAGTGGCGAAAAATAACCAGGTTCGCATCATCGGCGGCGGCTGGCGCAGCCGCCGCATCAGCTTTCCCGACCATGAGGGTCTGCGCCCGAGCGCCGACCGCGTGCGCGAAACATTGTTCAACTGGCTGGGGCAGGACCTCGGCGGCCAGCGCTGCCTCGACCTGTTCGCCGGCAGCGGCGCGCTCGGCTTCGAGGCGCTGTCGCGCGGCGCGGCTTGCGTGGTGATGGTTGAAAAAAGCCGCCGCGTGTGCGAGGCGCTGCGCCGCAACGCCGAGTTGCTCGCGGCGAAAAACCTGCAATTGCACTGCGCGGATGCGCTAGAATTCGCCACTGCTGCGGCTGCGGATTCGGCGGCGCGCTTCGACCTGGTGTTTCTCGACCCGCCGTTCGGTTCTGCCTTGGTTGCGCAGGCGCTGCCGCGGGTCGCGCCGCTGCTGCGGCCACAGGCCCGGGTCTACGTCGAGAGCGCCTCGGCTTTCGCACCGTCGGGCGGTTGGCGCATCCTCAGGCAGGGCCGCGCCGGACAGGTGCACTATACTTTGGTGACATATGGCGAGTAGGGCAGTCTATCCGGGAACATTCGACCCCCTCACGCGCGGCCACGAGGATCTGGTGCGGCGTGCGGCGCTGGTGTTCGACGAACTGGTCGTTGGCGTCGCCGACAGCCGCGGCAAGCAGCCGTTCTTCACCCTGGAAGAGCGCGTGGTCATGGCGCGCGACGTCCTGTCGTGCTACGCCAACGTGCGCGTCGAGAGCTTCCGCGGCTTGCTGATGAATTTCATTCGCACGCAGAATGCGCGCGTCGTCCTGCGCGGGCTGCGTGCCGTGTCCGACTTCGAATACGAATTCCAGCTGGCTGGCATGAACCGCAACCTCTATCCCGACGTCGAAACCCTGTTCCTGACCCCCGGCGAGCAGCATATGTTCGTCTCCGCCACCATGGTGCGCGAAATTGCGACCCTCGGCGGAGATGTGAGCAAATTCGTGCAGCCAGTGGTGGAGCGCTGCATCCAGGAAAAGATCCGGCAGATGGGCGGAGAGTGAAACTGAAACAGTTTGTGTCGAGGCGAACCTCATGGCATTGATGATCACCGACGAGTGCATCAACTG
>JADGRR010000535.1 GCA_017880745.1 Burkholderiales bacterium | reverse complement strand
CCTGCAGCAGCTGCCCGGTGACCGACTGGGCCTCCGCGGTGGCCGCCGTCACCTGCTGCGCGGCGTCGTTGATGCCCTCCACCAGGCGGCGCAGCTCGTCGATGGTGTAGTTGATGGAGTCGGCGATGGCGCCGGTCATGTCCTCGGTCACCTTGGCGCGCACCGTGAGATCGCCGTCCGCGAGGTTGCCGATCTCGTCGAGCAGCCGCAGGATGGCGTCCTGGTTGGCGCGGTTCTGCCGCTCGCTCTGTTCGGCGCGCCGACGGGTGTCGTCGAGGTACACCTTGCCGATCAGGAGCAGGAGCACGACAGCCAGCACGGACACCACGCCCATGGCGACGAAATTGACCCGCCGCGCGGTGAGCTGTTCCTCGTAGCCCGCGCTCAGCCGTTCCGCCGCGCCGAGCAGCGTCTCGCTGTCGTTGAACAGATCGCGGGTCGCGCGCTTCGCATTGACCAGCCTCTGAATGTTGCCGAGGATTTCGCCCACGCCGGTCTGGTACTGCTTGAAGGCGGTCTCGAGCTCGGCTAGCTTGCCCCGCATCTCCGCGTCTCCTACTCGCGCGATGCGCAGCGCTTCGTTGCCCTGGAGCAGGCCCTGCAGCGAATCCCTGAACGTATTGGTATCCTTGCCCAGCAGGAACGCGACTTCCGGGTCGACGATGTCGCCCGCGAGCATGGTGTTGGCGTTCTTGGCCATGCGCTGTGTCAGCATGACGAGTTGCGCGGCAAGGGCGTTTTGGCGGGTCGAGCCGCCGGACTGCACGCTCAGCGCGGCGATTTCGTCGGCCAGTTCGAGCAGCGCCGGGTTGTTCGCGTTGATCGCGCGCACCGCCGAGCCGAGCGCCACCAGGTTGCGCTCCTCGCCGATCACCAGCGCGGCGTTGCGCTCGGTCTTCTTCCACTCGGTATCGAGCGCATCCAGCACCGGACGCACGCGCCCTGGCGTGGGGGGCAGATCCACGCCGCCCGCAGCGCCGCCGTCGATGAGGAGTTTGACCAGCGCGGCGAACTCGTCGCGGCTGTCGCGCAGTTGCTTGAAGGCCGCAGCGTTGCCCTGCGACGCCTGCTGCGCCGCCTTGGCAAGCCGCTGCGACAGCATGCGCACCTTTCCCACCGCCGCGACGTAGAGGGAATTGAAGGTCGCCTGCCGCGCGTCCGTAACGACGATGGTGGCGTCGACCAGCAGCAGAACGACCAGCAGGCCGGTCAACACCTGGAGTTGCCTCGCCACCGGCAGCCGCCCGACCAGCGGCAAGCCGTCCCGGAGAAAGCGCGGTGCAGCGCCTGGAGCCGTGCCGCGCCGGAGGAACGAGCGCTTGATTGCGTCGAAACTGAATGCCATACGGTTCCCTTAGTGCAAGAATTTGCCGTCGCGGGCAATGATCGTGAGGTCGACGAATTTCGGGGCGTTGTGATTTTTCGGCGAGAAACCGACGCAGAGCCCGGGTGCGATGAGCGCCAGGCTGGGCCGGCACACGGCAAGCCGCGTCATGGCGTTGTCCGCCTTCATGTCAGGCGCTGACATCGAGGAATTCAGGGTCCCGGACCAGCGCCGGGACATCCAGCTCGCTCCAGCGCTTTCCCTCCGCGTCGGTGTATTCGGCGCGCGTCCACTTCGACCCGGCTCGGCCCGGGCGCGGCTCCAGCTCGCCGGACTTGCGCAGGCCGAGCGAGCGGCCGACGAGCAGCGCGCACGCGGCGCGGAAGCGGTCGCTGATCAGCAGGAGCCGCGCCTCGCCGGTGATGGCCGTGGCCTCGCCGCCAAGAAGCGCGGCGAAGTCGACTACGCTGTAGAGATTGCCGCGGATATTCGCGACGCCGCGAAACCACGGGCGCGCGAGCGGCACCGCCGAGATTTGCGACACCGGAATCAGCTCGCCGGCCTCGGTGAGATCGACCAGCCAGGCGGCGCCACCGGCCTCCAGGCCGAGCTTCGAGGCTGCGCGGCGGTCCGTCGCGGCGTTTTGAAGGCGGGTCGACAGCTGCAGCTGGTAATCGCGCAGCGACAGTTTTTCAGCCATGTCAACCGAGCGCCGCGATCTTCGCCAGGAGGTCCGCCTGGGTCACGGGCTTCACGATGTAGTCGCGCGCGCCCTGGCGCATGCCCCAGACCTTGTCGGTTTCCTGCCCCTTGGTCGTGCACAGGATAACGGGAATGTCCTTGGTGCTTTCGTCCTTGGCGAGCATGCGCGTCGCCTGGAAACCGTTCTGTCCCGGCATCACCACATCCATGAGCACTAGGTCCGGGCGCAGTTGCTTGACCTTCACCAGCGCGTCCTCGGCGCTTTCCGCCGTCGACACCTTGAACCCGTTCTTTGACAGCATGTCGCTCAGATGCTGGCGGTCGGTCGGCGAATCGTCTACTACTAATATTCTGCTGATTGCCATGTTGCACCTTTCGAAAATCAGGGTGAAGTGGGAGTCGGCTTGACGTAATCGCTCACCGCCTCGATCAACCCTTCCTTCGTGAAGGGCTTGGTGAGGTAGCGGTCGGAGCCGGCGAGCCTGCCGCGGGCGCGGTCAAAAACACCGTCCTTGCTGGAAAGCATGATGACCGGCGTGGACTTGAGCCGCGGGTTCTGCTTGATGAGCGCGCAGGTCTGGTAGCCGTCGAGCCGCGGCATCATGATGTCGACGAAGATGACCTGCGGCTCGTAATCGGTAATCTTGGACAGGGCGTCGAAGCCGTCTTCGGCCAAAATCACTTCATACCCGGCCTGGCGCAGGAATAGTTCGGCACTGCGCCTGATGGTATTGCTGTCATCGATGACGAGCACTTTCACCGGCCCCGTCGACGCATTGCTCACAGCCACTTCCCCTCTATCTGAATCCACAACCCCAACCATTCACTCTTACATTTCGTGGATTAAAAGGCAAGGGCATAGTTGGCTTAAAGTTGAG
>JADGRR010000534.1 GCA_017880745.1 Burkholderiales bacterium | reverse complement strand
TTCCGCACCCGCCTCGAGCGCGGCACGGAGCCCGGCACGACCGAGATCTACATCAGCCATCGGGGCATGGTCGAGGTCTACAAGTCGGAGGGCAAGGACTCGACCGTGTGGCAACCCCGCCCCTCGGATCCCGAACTGGAAGCGGAATTCCTGCGCCGGCTGATGGTGCGTTTTGGGGTCGAGGACGCGCGCGCGAAGGCGCAATTGGCGGGCAGTGACGCCAAGACCGAGCGCGCCAAGCTGGTGCACACCGGCGGCGCTAGCGGTGGCGGCAGCGACAGTTTGGAGCTGACTGAATCCTTCGACCGGGCCTGGCGCCGCGTTGGCCTGGCGCTGGACCGCGTCGGCTTCACGGTGGAAGACCGCGACCGCTCCAAGGGCTATTACTTTGTGCGCTATGTCGATCCGCAGATCGACGGGCAGAAGGATTCGGGCAAGGACAAGGGATTTCTTTCCAAGCTCGCGTTCTGGAAGAGCGACAAGAGCGGAATCAAGGCCGAACAATATCGCGTGGTGGTGAAGGAAGCCAAGAGCGTCAGCGAAGTGCAGGTGCAGAACAAGGACGGCCAGCAGGACAATAGCGATACCGGCCGGCGGATTCTATCGCTGTTGCATGACCAGCTGAAATAGCGCATGCGCTTTGCTTGCCTGGGTAGCGGCAGCCGGGGCAACGCGCTCGTGGTCGAGCAAGATCGCACCCGCCTGATGCTCGACTGCGGTTATCCAGTGCGCGAAACCGAGCGCCGGCTGGCGCGGCTAAACCTCGCGCCCGACGATCTCGCCGGCATCATAGTCACCCACGAGCATAGCGACCACATCGCCGGCGCCTACAAGTTCGCGCGCAAGTACCGTCTGCCGACCTGGCTGACCCACGGCACGCTCAAGGGGTTCCCCGGGGACGTCTCGGACTTGCCGCAGATCAACCTCATCGACAGCCACAGCCCGTTTTCCGTCGGCGCGCTGCAGTTACTGCCGTTTCCGGTGCCGCACGATGCGCGCGAGCCCGCGCATTTCGTGTTCACCGACGGCGCGCATCGGCTGGGGGTGCTTACCGATACCGGCTCCTCGACCAGCCATATCGAGGCCATGCTGTCCGGGTGCGATGCGCTGGTGCTCGAATGCAACCACGACCTCGACATGCTGATGAACGGGGATTATCCGCGGGTTCTCAAGGCGCGCGTTGCCGGCCGCTATGGCCATCTGGACAACGAAAGCTCGGCCGGGCTGCTCGCCGCACTCGATCGGGGCCGCTTGCAGCATGTCATTGCGGCGCACTTGTCACAACACAACAATACCCCTGAACTTGCACGCCAGGCATTGGCGCAGGCGATGGGCTGCGTGCCCGAATGGATAGGCGTCGCCGATCAGGATGAAGGTTTCGGTTGGCGCGAAATCATTTAGGGAGCCGCTGTATGCGGCCGGCGCCGTAGCGTCCGACGCATACTTTCGGCACCATGCGCATTGCCAGGCATGAGAATCCAAGACAGCCGCGCTAGCTTCACGCGCGGCGGTCCATACAACAAAAAAGCCGGCCCGAGGACCGGCTTTTCTCATGCGTCAAGAACGAACTTACTTCTTCATTGCGTCCTTGGCTGTACCAGCGGCGTCCTTGGCTGCGCCTGCGGCGTCCTTGGCTGCGCCTGCGGCGTCCTTGGCTGCACCAGCGGCGTCCTTGGCTGCGCCTGCCGCGTCCTTCGCAGAATCGGCGGCGGCGGAAGCGTCTTTCGCTGCTTCGGCGGCGGGCGCGGGCGGCGGCGGTGGCGGCGGCGCTTCAGGTGCTTTCACCGGAGGCGGCGGGGGAGGCGGGGGGGCTTCTTTGCTGCAACCCGCCAACATCAGTGCGGCGAGCGCTGCGATCAGTACTGAGCGGTTCATGGTTTGGTTCCCTTTTCGATAAGTTAAACGGCGTTTGGCGCGGCTCTCGCGACCCGTTCCAGACGCTAAATTATACTGCCTTTCGCCGCTGTGTTAAAGGCCGCTGGTGGTCGCGGAAACGGCGGGAAAGGAGTTGTCCCAGATCTCCGAAAACCGCAGATGCATACCCTGGCTATCCTGCTCGTCGTTGAGTCTGAGCGTGGCGCGCGGCTGTGCCTGCACCGGGCGGCGCACGAAGTGCAGTTTGTCCGCGAGCACGAGGCTGTCCTGTGCGCTGGTGGCCTCGCCCTGGGTCTGGTGAATGAACATGCGGTCGCTGAACTGTCGCAACAGATTCAACAGGCGCGGGCAGTAGTTGCGGATGTGGCCGGTATCGTGGACTGCGATGTACAGCCGGTTGTTGCGGCCGCGCAGCATGAAGGCGCGCAGAAGCTCGTAGGTTTGCGGCGAATCGATTTGCAGGTCGGAAAAATCCGGATCGAAAATGCGCAGTTCGTGCTGCGCCATTCCGATCAGCCGCGCCAGCGCATCGCGGTATTCCGCGCGCGTGAAGAGCGCGCAGCGCTCCGGTTGGGGTTGAATGAGTTCTTCAGGATCCTGCACGTGACAATTATAGCCACCGGTTTGTGGCGTGTGTGCAACAGACTCCGGCGGGGGGCTTCACGATTTCCCGGGATGGTTTAGAATCGTCCGGGACGTAAAGGCCAAAATGCTGCAAATCGGACAACCCGCACCTGTTTTTTCCCTCGCCGACGCCGATATGGAGTCGGTCGATCTTGCTGCGTTCAAGGGCAAGAAAAACGTCGTATTGTATTTTTATCCCCGGGACGGCACGCCCGGCTGCACGCTGCAAGCGATCGAATTCTCCGATCACGAGGAGGAGTTTGCGCGTCACGATTGCGTGGTTCTCGGTGTTTCCCCGGACGATTGCATCTCCCATGCGGAGTTCCGCGACAAACATGGCCTGTCGGTGTGCTTGCTCGCCGATCCGGAAGCGGAAGTGGTGCCAGTGCGCCTGTGCCAGGTAGTCGACC
>JADGRR010000533.1 GCA_017880745.1 Burkholderiales bacterium | reverse complement strand
GGAGATAAGCGTCATGGCACTCATATTGATCGTGGATGACTCGCCGACCGAGATGCACGTCATGCAGAAGGCGCTCGAGCGCCACGGTTATCGCACCGCGGCAGCGGCTGACGGCGCCGAGGGCATACGCCTCGCGCGCGAGATGAGTCCCGACCTAATTTTCATGGATATCGTCATGCCGGGAATGAACGGCTATCAGGCGACCCGCACTCTGGCGAACGATCCCAAGACGCGCGCCATTCCGATCATCATGGTCACCTCCAAAGGCCAGCAGACCGATCGCATCTGGGGTTTGCGTCAGGGGGCGGTGGATTACATGGTGAAGCCCGTTTCCCCGGATCAGCTCGTTGCAAAGGCGCAGGCCACGCTTGCGGCCTGAATAATTGGCAGGCTGATGGCGGACGTCGCTCTCAAATCACTTCGCGATCGCCCCTATGAGTTGCTGGCGGAACTCGAGCGGCGCGGACGTGCGGTCTCGGCGCAAGTGCCGCAGGACGGCGCGGTCGGGCGCGAGTGGGTGGGCGTTGCCTTGCGCATCGCGGGGGAGCTCTATCTGGTCGCGCGCGAGGAGACCCGCGAAGTGTCGAGCGTGCCGCCGAGCCTGACACGCGTGCCGGGAGCGAAGCCCTGGGTCAAGGGTCTCGCCAACGTACGCGGCCACCTCCTGGCGGTCATCGATCTGCGCCAATTCTTGGGCGGCAGCGCGACCCCAATGACGAGAAATACGCGCATCCTGGTCGTCAATCATCGCGATATTCCGGCGGGGCTTGTGGTCGATGAAGTATTGGGCTTCCGGCGTTTTGCTGAAGCTGAGTTCAGCGGCGAGGCTCCGCAGACGCTGGCGCAGTGCGACCGCTATTTGGCGGGCGCGTTTCGGCGCGGCAGCGAGCAGTGGCCGGTGTTGAGCCTGCGGCAGATGCTCGAGAGCGCAAGCTTCTCGGAGGCTGCGGCATGATGCGCCCGCTCGAAGCATGGCTGAGCGCTGCGAGCGCGCTCGTCGTCGTGACCGTCGGTATGTGTCTCCTCGCGCACGGCATCATCCCGCGCTACACGGTTCTCTGGTGGCTGCCCATCGTGCCCGCGGCGGGCGCGCTCGGCGCACTGGTCGGCGTGTGGCAGAGCGCTGCCAAGCAGCGCGCGGCGGTCAATCGGCAGCGCCTGGCGGTTGACACACAGCGTGCGGAAAACGATCGCAGTCAGGAGGCGATTCTGCGCCTCCTTGATGAGCTCTCGAGCCTTGCCGACGGCGATCTTACGGTGCAGGCAACGGTCACCGAAGACATCACCGGCGCGATCGCGGACTCCATCAACTATGCGGTCGAGGCGTTGCGCGGTCTCGTCATGACCATCAATCATTCCTCGATTCAGGTCGATGGCGCGACCCGCCAGACACAGGCGCTGGCGCAGCATCTGGCGAAGGCAAGCGGCGCACAATCCAAGCAGATTGCCTCCGCCACCGAATCAGCGGGCGGTATGGCGTCCTCCACCGAGGAGGTCTCCGGCAATGCCGAGCGCGCCGCCGATGTCGCGCGTCATTCGGTGGAAGTCGCGCACAAAGGAGGGGACGCGGTACGCCGCACGATCGACGGCATGAACGCGATTCGCGAGACGATTCAGGAGACCTCCAAACGCATCAAGCGCCTGGGCGAGAGCTCGCAGGAGATCGGCAACATCGTCGAGCTCATCAATGACATCGCCGAGCAGACCAATATCCTCGCCCTGAACGCCTCGATCCAGGCATCGATGGCCGGGGAGGCGGGACGCGGCTTCGCCGTGGTCGCCGATGAAGTGCAGCGCCTGGCGGAGCGCGCGGCGAATGCCACGAAACAGATCGAGGTCCTGGTACGCACCATCCAGACCGACACCAATGAGGCCGTCGTCTCGATGGAGCGCAGCACCACCGACGTCGTCGGCGGCGCGCTGCTCGCCGAGAACGCGGGCGCAGCGCTTGAGGAGATCGAGCAGGTCTCGAACCAGATCGCAAGCCTCGTGCAGAACATCTCCGCGAGCGCCCGTGCGCAGACCTCCGCCGCGCAGGCGATCGCGCGCAATATGCAGGTGCTGAAGGAAATCAGCGCGCAGACCGCGGACTCAACGAGCGCAACCTCCGGCGCGATCGCAAAGCTTGCCGAGCTGTCGGCGGGCCTGCGCAAATCGGCCGCGGGTTTTCGTCTGCCGGGCGCAGCTGTGCCCGAGCCGCCGGCAGCGCTGTCCGGCACATTCCGAACGGTTGAGGAATCCAAGTTGACTCGTGGCTTACGACCGGCGGTGGGTGGCTCCTAAGGCCGAACCATGGCGGATGTTGCATCTCAAACATTTGAGTTCGTCGGCCGCGAGCTGAATGCGACGCTCGTCGAGGCGCGCAGCGCACTCGAAAACTACGTCGAACAGCCGGACAACTTGGCGCTGCTTGAGCGCTGCGCGCGCGAGCTGCACCAGGTGCAGGGCGTGCTGAAGGTGCTCGAGATCTACGGCGCGGCGCTGCTCACCGAAGAGATGGAGCACGTCGCGCGCTATCTGCATGCGACCGCGGCGCAAAGGAAGAGCCAGGCCGAAAGCCTTGATGCGCTGATGCGCGCCATGGTGCAGCTGCCCAGCTACCTCGAGCGCGTGTTGGCCGGCGGGCGGGATCTTGCGCTGGTACTGTTGCCGCTGCTGAATGATCTGCGCGCCGTGCGCGGCAGCTCGCTCCTGTCCGAAGGCACGCTGCTCCTCCTTAATCTCAAGTCCGATAAGCAGGCGCAGCCCGTCGCGGCAGGTCCGGGCGAGCAGCCGCTGACTGTTGAGCAATGGGGGCGGCGCCTGCGCACGCGCTTTCAAGTCGGGCTCATTGGCTGGATCCGCGGTGAGCGCATTGAGCAGAACCTCGAGATCCTCGCAGCCGTCGCCAGCAAGCTTGAGCAGATCGCCA
>JADGRR010000532.1 GCA_017880745.1 Burkholderiales bacterium | reverse complement strand
AACCTGATCCTGTGCTCGACGAACCTGCCGGACAAGGTCGCAATTGCACTGGACGTGCAGATGGATGATGGCCAGCCGGGCTCCGGGGCGGTACGCGGCGTCCTGCAGCCAACTGCGGCTTCCCCTACTCTAACCAACGCAGTCGCTTCCGGCTTCGTGGAGACCGGCACCAACGTATACACGCTCTGCCGCCAGTTCTAAGCAGACATCACGCAAAGGACATGAGATGAAAACCAGACAAACCGGTTTCACCCTGGTCGAAATCGCCATCGTGCTGGTGATCATCGGCCTGTTGCTGGGCGGCATCCTGAAGGGCCAGGAAATGATCATTCAGGCCAAAGTCAAGAACTCGATCACTGATTTCTCCGGCGTTTCGGCCGCCTATTACGGCTATCAGGATCGCTATCGCGCCACCCCCGGTGACGATCCAGGCGCAAATCGTTGGACTACCCCCACCGCCGCTACCCCGGGAGATGGCAATCGCATTCTTGTTGGAAAGTATAAGCCCGCAGCAGCCACCGACGAATCCGCCCTGTGGTGGGACCACCTGCGCCGCTCAGGCTTTGTCACGGGGGGCTCCGGCGTAACAAATCCGAACAACTCGTTCAACGGCATCCTCGGCGTGGAACAGGGCGACGGCGCGGCAACGCCGGGCGCCGTGCTGGACGGCTTCACCAACCTGATCCTGTGCTCGACGAACCTGCCGGACAAGGTCGCGATTGCCTTGGACGTGCAGATGGATGATGGCCAGCCGGGCTCCGGGGCGGTTCGCGGCCAGTTAGTTTCGGGTGATCCTGCCAGCATCGCGACAAACGCCGTTTCCGGTTACGTGGAGACCGGCACCAACTCATACACACTCTGCCGCCAGTTCTAAGCAGACTTCACGCAGGAGCCAGCTTGCGGGCTGGCTGTGCAACAAATCGAAAAAGCTCGCCGCGGCGGGCTTTTTCGTTTCCGCCAGGCCAGACTCTTCCGGCGTCATCGATTCACCTCGATCACTACGGCTCTATGATCCAGCGCAGGAGGCGAGTGCGGTGTCCGGCGTGCAAGCGCTAACGGCAAGGCTTCCTCGAGCCGCCGCGGTGAGCCTGCTCCTTGCCGGCAGTCTATGCCTGCTGCCCTTCCTGCTGCCTTACCACGAGCTGCCCGTCTTGAGCTTCCACGCGGAGTGGCTGGCCGCTGCGCTGGGAATTGCCGCCATGCTCGCCGCACTGGGCGAAGGCGCCCGCGCATTCGCACCGGTGCCGCTGCCTGCGCGGTGGTTGATCGCGTTCGCGCTGTTCCTCGCCGCGCAAACGCTCATCGGCAGGCCGGTGTATCTCCAATTGCCGCTGCTGGGTGCGCTCTACGTTCTGTACGCGGCGCTGCTGATCTGGCTCGGCGCGCAATTGGCGGCAAGCGCCGGCATCGAGCGCGCGGCTGGCGTGCTCGCTGCAAGCCTGCTGGCCGGCGCCCTGATGAATGCAGCGGCAGGCATGATCCAGTTCTATGGCCTCCCCGCACTGCTGCAGGATATCATCGCCGAACTGCATCACGGCCCGGACCGTAACGCCGCCTACGGCAATATTGCGCAAGCCAATCTGTATGCGAACTATCTCGCGCTCGGCGGAACCGCGCTGCTGTTCCTGTGGCTGCGCGGCGGCCTGCGCATCGGCTATGCGCTGGCGGCTGCCATGCTGCTCGCCTGGGCCTCGGCTTTGTCCGGATCGCGCAGCGCACTGTTATACGCTCTGTGGTTCGCCATGCTCGGTTTGCTTGCCGGGCGGATGCCGGCCCGCGCCGCAGCGCGGCGCCTGAAATTTGCCGCGTATGGTTTGGCGGGCGCGATGTTGGCGGCGCAGGTCGCTATTCCCTGGCTTAACGACGCGCTCCATCTCGGCCAGGCGAACCAGGGCGCATTCGAACGCCTGGTCGCAATATCGGGCGGACATGCGGAAACGCGCTGGGAAGCTTGGCTGCTGGCGCTGCGTGTTTTCGCGGATGCGCCGATCTTCGGCGCCGGTATCGGAGAGTTTGCCGGCGCCATTTTCAGCCTGGGATTTTCTCCGGAGATGGCTCGCGCCGGCGAGGTCTGGACATCAGCGCATAACCTGCCGCTGCATCTTCTGGCCGAGACCGGTGCTTTGGGCACAGCACTGGCGCTCGCCGGCTTGTGCACCTGGTGCTGGCAGGCAGGGCGGCGCTATTTAACCGCACCGCAGCCGGCGATGTGGTGGATCATCGCCGCGATCGGCATAGAGCTGATTCATTCGATGTTCGAGTTCCCGCTATGGAACGCGCACTTCCTCGGCGTTACCGCGCTGGTGATGGGCTTGGCAACATCGCCCGGCGCGCGCACCAATGCGGCGCCGCGCCTGAGCCGGACGATGGCGGCGGGACTATGCGTGGTCCTTGCGTTTGCCTTGGCAATCTTGCTCAGAGACTACCTGCGCCTCGATGCGACGCGCGCCACCGGCACCTCGATAACACTTGCCAGCGCCGCGGACAGCGCGCGCGACGCCGCGGTCATGCGCGCACTGACCCGCGGGCCGCTCGCGCCGACGGCTGAACTCTGGATTTTTCTCGGCGCACCGCTGGATCGCGGCGACCTTGCCGCCAGGCTCGAGATGAGTGAGCGCTTGGCCCGCCATTTTCCGTCCAATGCCGTCATCGTGCGCCGAGCCGCATATCTCGCCTTCGACGGCCAGGGGGCCGCAGCCCGCAGCCTGCTTCTCCGCGCCTTGGACTCATTCCCGCATCGATGCAGGGCGACCGTGCTGATCCTGGAGCAGGCGCTCGCCGCGGACCGGGCCGCCATCGAGCCGTTGCTGGCATTGGCCAGGAACTCGAGCAGGCGGGACTGCGCCTGAGCGAATCATGTCATCCGATGGACCTTGCGCCACCCAGTCGCGATGCATACAATGCAGGCACTGCA